>JBBQJJ010000010.1:0-44258 GCA_038325805.1 Haliangiales bacterium | reverse complement strand
CGTCTTCCTGGTGACGATGGCGCTCTCCGAGAGCCCGCCGCCGAACAAGATCACGATCGCCGGGGGACAGATCGATAGCTCGTACGACCGCGCCTCGCGCGACCTCGCGTTGCTCGTCGAAGCGCATCACGGCCCGAAGGTGGCGGTGATCAGCACGGCGGGGTCGGTCGACAACTTGAAGCGGCTCGCCGCCGGCGAGGTCGATGCGGCGCTGCTCCAGACCGGCGTGATCACCGAGCTCGCCGCGAAGGTCGACAGCTCCGACCTGCGGGCGGTCGCGAAGCTCTATAGCGAACCGCTCTGGGTGTTCTACCGCGGCGATCGCGAGATCACGCAGCTCACGCAGTTCAAGTCGGAGAACGGCAAGAAGAAGCGGATCTACATCGGCTTCGAAGGCTCGGGCACCCAGCTGGTGTCCACCGAGCTGTTGCGCGCGAATGGCGTCGACGCCGAGCTCGTGCTGCTCGCGACGAAGGTGATGTTCGAGCAGCTCGCGGCCGGTCAGCTCGACGCCGCGTTCATCATCACCGCGCCCGACTCCAAGGCGGTGGGCACGCTCCTCAGGATCCCGGGTGTTCGTCCGATGAGCTTTCAGAATCACAAAGCCTACGCGCGCCGGTTCCCGTATCTGACGGCCGTCGAGCTCGACACGGGCACGATCTCGTTCGAGGAGAACCTCCCCGCGCAACCGCTTCATCTGCTCGCGCCGTCGGCGATGTTGATCGTGCGCGAGGACACCCACGCGCGTGTCGTCGAGAAGCTGACCAAGGCGGCGGTCCAGAGATTCTCGAGCAGTAACTTGATCGACTCCGCGGGAGAATTTCCGAGCGCGGTCGGCCTCGAGATCCCGCAGGACCGCGCCGCCAAGCACTACATGACAGAGGGTGAGACGTGGGGCAGCCGCAACCTGCCCTTCTGGCTGCTCTCGCTCCTCAACACGCTCAAGCTCGCGCTGATCCCGTTGCTCGCCGTGCTGGTGCCCGCGCTGCGCATCATGCCGATCGTGCTCGGCTGGCGGCAGATGCGGCGGGTGCGCCGCAAGTACGCCGCGCTCCGGACGATCGAGGACAAGCTCCTCAAGGCCAGCGATCGCGCCGTGCTGACGGCCGCGCTCGCGGAGATCGAGGATCTCGTCGCGCAGGTCAAGGAGCTCGCCCGTAAGCTCGCCCCCCGCTATCACCACGCGATCTACGATTTTCGCCTCCACGCGGGCCTGGTCCGCCAGGAGGCGATCGATCGGCTCGCCACAATGTCTGTAACGGAATCTCGTCAGCCCGGCTCCATTGGGCATGACGGCTGAGCCTGTAGTTCGCGAGCCCGACGATGGTGAGCTGGTCGGGCGTGCCCGCACCGGCGAACGAGGGGCCTTCGAGCAACTCGTACGTCGCCACAACCAGCGGCTGTTTCGCGCCGCACGCTCGGTGCTGCACGCCGACAGCGAGGCCGAGGACGCGCTGCAACAGGCCTGGCTCGACATCTATCGCGCGCTGCCGGGGTTCCGTGGCGACGCTGCGTTCGCGACCTGGGCGACCCGGATCACCGTGCACGCGGCGATTCGTGTCGTTCGCAAGCGTCCGGAGATCGCCGAGGTCACCGACGAAGAGACCAGTGGTCCCGACGTCGCGCTCGAGCGTGCCGAGGTCGGCCGGCTGCTCGAGACCTGCCTTGCCCAGCTACCGCAGGGCAATCGCGAGGTCATGGTGCTGCGCGACGTGCTCGAGCTCGACACCGCGGAGACCGCCGCGTGCCTCGGGATCTCCGAGGAAGCGGTCCGCGTGCGCCTGCATCGTGCGCGCGGCGCGGTCGCCACGGCGTTCACGGCCTCGTACGACGCCGTCTATCGCTTCGATGGTGCGCGCTGCGATCGAATCACGGCTGCGGTGATGAGATTGCTGTAACGCGGAGCAGGCGGTCCGGCTCTATCGCGCATGAATTACCTCTCGTTCGTATTCCTGTGCGGCCTCGCCGCGTGCTCCACCGCCTCGGCAGACGACGCCAAGCCCACGCCCGTCGAAGCGCAGCTCGCCGAGGGCAAGAAGCTCTACGTCGCGAAGTGCGCGAGCTGTCACGGCAACGCCGGTGAAGGCAAGAAGGACGCACCGCCCGTCGTCGGCAAGGCTGCGTTCCCGCTCGATCCGCGTCCGAAGGCGAAGCGCGACGTCAAGTTCCACACCGCGGCCGACGTGTTCGCGTGGGCGACCAAGAACATGCCGCCGAAGAAGCCCGGCAAGCCGGCCGAGGTGCTGACCACCGATCAGTACCTCGCGATCTTCGCGTTCGATCTGACGGCGAACGGCATCAAGCTCGACAAGCCGCTCGACGGTGAAGCGGCGGCAAAGATCGTCCTCCACAGGTAAACGACCGGCAGAGTCCGCTCGGTCGGACCACCAACCCTCGCGAGTCGTGTCCGATAGGGCCATGACGACCTGGGCTCGGCTCCTGCTCCTGCTCCTTCCCGCGTGTCAGTACGGTCAGTACTGCGAGGGCGATTGGGCCGCCGTGCCGGCGGAAGCGAAACCGTCGCCGCGGCAAGCGCGCGTGGTGGCGCAGGTGCTTCCCGTCGAGAGCAAGGCCGTCGACATCCTGTTCGTGATCGACGACTCCGGCTCGATGAAGGATCAGCAGGAGCAGCTCGGCATCTGGTCGAAGGAGATGTTCGACGTGCTCTCGGGATCGGGCGAGCTGCGTGATCTGCCTGATCTGCATGTCGGCGTGACGTCGTCGAGCGTCGCGATCTTTGGACTCGAAGGCTGCTCCGCCGGCTTCGGCGGCAGCTTGTTCAAGGGCCTCGCCGTGATCGAGGGCCCGTACCTCAGCGACGTCGCCGGCCCCGAGGGTCGTGTCACCAACTACCAGGGCACGCTGACCGAGGCGTTCGCGAAGATGGCGCGCGTCGGTGACGGCGGCTGTGGGTACGAGCAACCGTTCAAGGCCGCGCGCCTGGCACTCTCGACACCGGGGTTCCTTCGCGACGACGCCCTGCTCCTCGTGGTGTTCGTCACCGACGAGGATGACTGTTCGTCGCTCGACGGCGCGCTGTTCGGCGACGTCGACGCCGACGCGTGCTCGGCGCTCGGGCCGAGCACCAGCTATCGCTGCTTCGAGCATGGCGTGACGTGCGCCGACGGCAAAGGTAGCCGCGAGTTCGGCGAGCGCGAGAACTGCCGGCCCGACGAGACCTCGCCCTACGTCGAGTCGGTCGCGGCATTCGCGCAGTACCTCAAGAAGCTCAAGCGGCAGCCGGCACAGACGATCGTCGCCGGCATCTACGGCAAACCGAACGGCGTGTTCGCGGTCCCCGACGAGAAGGTCGAGCTCCGTCTCGGCTACCAGACTCCGCGACTCGCCGACGTCTGCGGCGGCATGGGCGTCGAAGGCACCGGCGCGACGCCCGCGATCCGGATGAACGCGCTGCTTGCGGAGTTCGGTGGGCGTGCGAGCCAGAGCTCGATCTGCGAGCGCGAGCTGGCGTGGGCGATGCGCGACGTCGGCCTGGTCGCGCGGAGTGCGGCGACGCGCAGTCGGTGTCTGCGGGGCGCACTCGTCGATGACAACGCAGACCTGCCGGGCACCCAGCCCACCTGCAGGGTCGACGCGGCCACCAACACGGGTACGTCTCGCGAGCTGCGGCGCGACGTCCCCTTCACGCTCGAGCTCGACACGACGTGCGTCGAGACGCAGCTCTCGTTCCGCGCGGCGAGCATCGCCGGCGAGACGCTGACCGTGACCTGCGACGTCGACGACGGAAGTCGCTAGAGCAGGGGGGCGAAGCCGGGGACCCCATAGGAAATGATCAGGTGACCGCGAACGCGTGAACCCGCGTTAGCGGAACGCTTTGACGAACGCGACGAACTCGGGCTCGGTCCGGTAAGGATCGAACTCGAACACCGTCAGCGTCATCGGCATCCACGGATCATGTGCCGCGACGCCGCGGGCTAGCGAGGCGTACATGCGCTTGCGATCGCCGACGATCGCCGCGACGAACGCATCGACGAACGGCGCGTTGGCGGTGAGCGCGGTCCCGATCTCGGCATCGAGACGCGCGACAGCAGCTCGATCGCCACGCTTGGCTGCGACCCAGAGCTCCTGTGCCTTGAGGATCATCGCCATGCCCGGCACCTGCATCATCGGATCGGCCTTGATCGCGGCGAAGCCCTCGTCGAACTTGCCGAGCTTGACGAGCGCATAGCCTCGACCGTACGACACCCACGGCTGGTTCGGATCGCGTGCCATCGTGTGGTCGGCTGCAGCGACGGCCTCCGCGAACCGCCCCGCCGCGTACAGCGTGCGCGCGCGGATCTTGTGGACGGCGGAGATCAGCGGATCGAGTTGTTCGGCGAGCCGCAGCTCGGTGAGCGACTCGTCGTAGCGGCGCGTGAAGCCGAGGATCTCGGCGAGCCACTGGTGTGCGTTGGCGTTGTCGGGATCGAGCGCGATCGCCTTGCGGTACGCACGCTCGGCCTCGGTGAAGTTCCAAGCGGCCTCGGTGAGGTAGTTGCCGCGCGCGGCCTGGACCTCGGAGGTCTCGGGTGCGAGCGAAAGCGCGCGATCGAGTGCAGCCTTCGCGCGGGTGTACGCCTCGGCGCGGGGCGTCGGCCCCATCCACGGCAGCAGGAGCTGCGCATCGACGAGTCCGACCCAGGCAGACGCGTAGTCGGGCTCGATGCGAAGTGCTTCCTCGAAGTAGTGGATCGCCTTGGTCAGGCTCTCGTGGTCGCGCCTGTACCAGTAGTCGCGCCCGGTGCGATACGCGCGGAACGCGGCCGGCTTGCGCGCCGTGGTCGCGGCGGGTCGGGGCGCACCGATCGCGACCGTGAGATCTAAGATTGCGAGGGCGCACACGCTCTCGAGCTCGAGCTCGGGACGTGCATAGCTCTGCGACCAGCTGACGGTTTGATCCACCGCGATCAGCTCGAACGCGAGCTTCACGCGATCGCCGCTGCGCTCGAGCCGCGCGAGCAACAACTGATCGGCTCCGAGGGTCTTCGCCATGCTGGCGAGATCGCCGCGAGGCTTGCCGCGCAGGCTGGTCACGGACGCGCGCGCGATCACGCGAACGCCGGACCGACCGGCGAGCCGGCCGATCAGCTCGTCGGTGACCGTATCGGAGAGCGCGGCGAGCTCCGCCGGTGTGGTGTCGTCGCGCGGAAGCACAGCGATTCGCACGACCTCCGTCGGCGTGGCCGCGACCACCGGGTGCTCGCTCCCTCGCGTCAGCCAGTAGATCAACCCACCCAGGACCGCGAGCGCCGCGAGTGTGATCGTGACCCACGGCCGCCTCTTCGGCTTCGGTAGCGTGCGAACGGTGGCGATCTTCCGAGGAGCGCCGGTGGTCTCCCCTCGACAGCTCCGCTCGAACGCCTCTGCTTGTAGCGTCGCAGAGGAAAACCGATCCTCTCGCTCGCGCGCGCACGCCTGTGCGAACCACGCGTCGAAGCCGTCGGGGACGCTCGCGTGCTGCGACGGAACGGGTGGCGACCATGCACAGATCTGGAGCACGAGCTCGCCGAGTGCATCGGCATCGAACGGCCGGACGCCGACGAGACACTCGTAGGCGATCACACCGAGCGCCCACCGATCACTCGCGGAATCGACATCGCGATTGCCCTGCGCTTGTTCCGGGCTCATGTACGCCGGCGTGCCGAGCACCGCTCCGCTCGCGGTGGTGACCGACGGTGTCGAGCTCGCGATCTTCGCGATCCCGAAATCGAGCACCTTGACGTCACCACGCTCGTCGATCCACACGTTGTCTGGCTTGAGATCGCGATGGACGATCTTCGCCGCGTGTGCGGCCGTCAACGCGCGCGCGATGCCGGCGATGATCGACGCGGTCGTGACAGGGTCGAGCGTGCCCTCGCGTTCGAGACGCGCGCGCAACGTCTCGCCCTCGAGCAGCTCCATGACCAGGTACGGCTGCTCGTTCGCGATCCCGAAGTCGGTGACCTGCACGACGTTCGGATGCTTGAGCTGCGCCGCCGCCCTCGCCTCTTGAAGGAAGCGCTCGCGCTCCTTCGGCGTGTCGTCGCCATCCAGGAGCTTGATCGCGACGCTGGTGCCGAGGTGGATGTGGGTCGCCGAGAACACGCGCCCCATCCCGCCGCGCGACAGCTCGCGACCCAGCCGGTACCGGCCGTCGATGACTCCGTCGGACCGCGCCAACACCGTTCCACGATACTCTACGATGGCATCCCGTGCCCGATCCCAAGCTCACGCCTCGCAAAGAGCCTCGCCAGCCACGGGCGCGGGCCACCGTCGATGCGCTGGTGATCGCGGCGGAACAGCTCACCCGCGAGCTCGGGATCGAGGCCTGGACCACCAATCACGTCGCCGAGCGCGCGGGGGCCAGCATCGGCTCGCTCTACCAGTACTTTCCCAGCAAGGAATCGCTGCTGGTCGCGCTCTACCTGCATCGCCGCGCCACCTACCGCGAGGTCCTCGCGACCGCGCTGGCCTCGGTCGCGAAGCACGGGGCGCCCCGCGAGATCGCGGCCTCGATCACCAAGGCATGGTTCGATGGCGAGGCACCGGCGATCGACTGGGCGTTCGATCACACCCTGCGGGCACATCTGGTCGCCACCAACGCGGAGCGCAAGCTGCTCGCCTCCGACAAGGAGCTTGCCAACGTGTTCGGCCAGGTGCTCGAGCGTCGCACGTGGGCGACCAAGGCGGACGCCGCCGCACGAGGGGCGCTCGTGCTCGCCGCGATCGAGCTGCTGCTCGTCGGCTACGCGCGTGATCCGGTGTTGCGGCCAACGACGATCGAGATCCTCGCCGCCACGCTCGCCCCCCGCGAAATGTGAGCACTTTGCGGTCGTCGCTCAGTTCCCGGCGTGACGCTTGCGCCGGCGCAGCTCGCCGATCAAGACGCCGATCGAGAGCACTCCGTTGACGAGGGCGGCGGCCTTCACCGGCAAGCTCGCCTCCTCGTAGCCTTCGGCACGCAGCTCGTCGCGGTCCGAGACCTCGCGAACCGAGTCGACGGCGTGGTTGACCATCGACCGGCCGGTCATCGTGCCGTAGAGACCGATGGCGAGGATCAGCGCGAGCAACCCGGTCGAGATCCACGCCGACCAAGCGCGGGCCATCACGAGGTGCAAGATGACCATCACGAGCGCCGGAAGCACCAGCGCGATGATCATCAGCATCGTCGGCCCGCCCTTGTGGATCAGCTCTGCCATGTCGCGAGCTTACAGCGGGAATGATCGACCGCGGATGCGTGTAGTGTTCGAGTGGAGTTGCTGGACCCGGTTGTACGCCGTCGCCTCGGGCAGTTCCTGGTCGGCTTCACGATCCTGACGGCCCTGCTCGTCACGCTCTATCCGTTTCGGTTCAGCACCGAGGTCGCGAGCCTGTCGCGCGTCGACTGGCGGGTCTACTACTCTCGGCACAACGATCGGGACCTGGTGCTCAACCTCCTGATGCTCGTGCCGCTCGGCGTCGGGCTCGGCCTGCTGCGCGGCGCGAGCTCGCTGCGGCGGCTCGCGCTCGAGGCTGCCGTCATCGGGGTCGGACTCTCGCTGTGCATCGAGACGCTGCAGATCTTCGAACGCGCGCGGTTCCCGCAGCTCGCCGACGTCTGGCGCAACGGGTTGGGTTGCGTGGTCGGTGCTGTCGCGGTCGGCCTGCTCGCGAGGCTCCGGCTAGCAGCTCACTCTCGGAGAAGCCTCAGTCGCGGGCGAGCACGTTGACGAGACAGCCGAGCGAGCCGTTGAGCGTGTACATCGTCGACACGTCGATCGGCACCACGCGGTAGCCGAGCTGCGCGTACAGCATCGTCGCGTACGAATCGAGCGCCGACCTCCGATAGGTCGGCAGGTACACCACCTTGCCGTGGTCATCGCGATCGAACACCGCGTTGGTGTACGTCACGTACGAGCCGGCGCCGGGTAGCACGACCACCGGGATCCGCGTGACTGTGAAGCCGTGCTGCACGAGCTCGTCGGCGACGCGATCGAAGCGCGCCGCGTGTCGCTCGAGCTCCGGATCCGCCACCATGTCGGGGGCGAGCTGCTGGCCGAGGCGGACGTCACCGACGAGGACGTGATGGGCGTCGAGCGGCATCATGTACATCATGATGTGGTGCTCGGGTACGTCGCCCGGCTCGTCACCGAGGAAGATCACGTCCTGCGAGAACGTGCGCGAAAGCGATGCCTCGAGGTGATCGCGGTTCGCATCGCGGCGGCCGAGGTTGCGGGTCACGAGGTTCGCATCCGCGAACACGTGCGATGCCGAGGCCGCGAGATCCCCGCCTTCGAACACCAGCTCGGAGATCGCCGGCTTCGAGCCATAGAGGTCTCGCGCGATCGCGAACGGCGCTTCCCAGTCACCGGCGCGCGGCCCGTTACCCACCGCGACGCGCGGCGGTGCGAGCACGGCGCTGTTGTCGATCGCGGCGAGCCGATCGCGCGACCACGTGGTCAGCGAGTGGCCCAGCACGACCTTGCGGAACCGTTTCGAGCTCCCGACCTTCGCGCTCCCGATCTTCGCGAGCAAGCGGTCGAAGTCGCGCGCATGCTCGACGACAACCACCACCTCGACATCTTCCGGCAGCACCGCGAACAGCTGCTTCCACACGGGCAGCACGCGGTGATCCATCGACGGCAAGTAGTGGATCGCGATCCGCTGCAGGTGACCGCTCGCGTCCTCCGGCACCAACACATGCGTGGTCTCACCGCGCTTGCACCAGCCGAGCACCATCACGATCAGCACGCTGACGATGACGCCCGCGAGCATGCCGCGCAGCGCGCGCATTACTTGCGACCGACGATCGTCGGAGCCTCGACCACCGTGGCCTTGAGGATCTCGGTCGCGTCGAACGTGCCCGCGCCGGTCAGCGGATGCTTCTCGGGGCAGTCCTCGCCGTGACAGGCGACGCGCGCGTAGAGCCCGAGCACGCCGAGCTCGCTCGGCATCACGCGAAACTCGAACTTCTTGGTCTCGCCTGCGCCGAGGTCGAACCCGACTTGCTCGGGCATCACCAGCGCGCTGATGCCCTTCGCGGTCTCGCCTTCGACGACATCCGCGACGACCCCGAGCGGCGTCTCGAGCGAGAGCTCCAGGTCCTTGACGGGCTTCTTCGTCGAGTTGGTGACCGCGATCGCGACGGTGAACGCCTTGCCGAGCTCCGTGGTATCGGGCGTGTGAATCGCGATCGACGGATTGACCGCGCGCGTGTGTGCATCGAGCCTGACGATGGCGTCCTCTGCAAACAGCGCGGCGTCCTCGCCGGTCTTCTCGCCGCCCCAGCGATACAGGCTCATGAACTTCTCGCCGCTCTTGTTGTAGGACGGGATGCCCATCTCCTCGTCGCCGATGAAGCCGCTGTTGCGGCGCAGGCGCTCGAGCTTCTCGGCCGCCTTCGGCGCCATCACGAGCACCTCGTAGCTGGTGAACGCCTGCGGGTCGTACGGATTGATGACCGCGCCCTTGAGTGGAACCGCGATCTCGGTCGTGCCCGTGCCTTCCGCATCGAGCGGAATGCTGACCGTCCTGTACGCGACGCCGACCGGCGGACCCGGTACGCGCGAGCCTTCATCGCCCGACGATCCGTAGACCAGCAGGCCAACCTCGAGGCGCTTGCCCTTCGCGCCGCTCGCCGACAGCTTGATCTTGAGCGGCTCGGCGGGATCGACGAGCGGGTGCTCGAGCTTGGTCTGGACGGTCGCCCCGCCGAGCTTGAGCTCGCCACCGTTGCCTGCCGCGAACCGGGAGACCTGGGCGTGACCGGCGGTGAGGTAGTGCACGGCGGCGGGGACCAGCACGGCAGTGGTGAGGGCGAAGGCGAACAGGCCGTGATGGTTCATCCTCCGTCGTCCTCCAAGATCCGGCCCGCCCTCGAGACGAGCTATCTCGGTGGGTTGGAGGAGGCGTGGGTGAGGAGACACGGAATCGCCGCGTCTCTGCCGACCCAAAAGCCAGCACCTACAGCAGGATCGGTCGTGGGAGGTGGCGCTCGAACATCCGCTCGCGGTGGGCGAGGAGCACCGGCGGTACGCTCGGCCCGAACGCGGCGGCGGCGAGTGCGAAGGCGGAGCGCAGCGGCGGCAACATGTTCGGGCACTCGGCCTCCGAGAGCGCGCCCGCGACGGGGGTCAGGAACGTCGCGCTGTAGATGTCGAGCGCGTTCGGCGCGGCGCCGCCGAAGTACTCACCGGTGAGCTTGCCCGCGACGAAGCCGAGCTGGGCGACGATGGTCTCGCGCACGGTCGCGATCGCGTCCTTCGAGTAGCCGTATCGTTTGCCGAGGTACTTCGCGATCGGGGGTGGAAAGCCCGCGGTCTCGGTGCTCGCATCGATCATCGCGAGCCGCGCGTTCCAGCCGATGCCGTTCTCGCCGGCGATCACGTCGAGTGTGCCCATCGCGTCGGCGCGTGCGGCGAGATCCGCGGGAAGAACTCCGGGAACCATCCGCGCGACGAACCCGACGATCGCGGCCCAGTTCGAGCGGATCGGTTCACGGTCGTGGATCAGCGCGGGTGCGTTGTCGATCCCGGTCCACGCATCGATCGCGGCGGAGTCCATGCCGCGGCGCACGGCGACGGCCGGTAGCTTCGCGAGCGCGACGAGGCCCTTCATCGCCTCCGACCACGGGCTCGGGACCAACGAGTTGACGATCAGGCGCGTACCACGTGCGGTCTTTGCGGCTTCGACGTCGACGTACTCCATCGCGACGACTCTACAGGCAGTTCGCGACCGGCTGTACCGGTGGGGCGAAGAGCGTCCTGTATGCTCGCGCAGTGGATCCCGTCCAGGGAGTCTCGGTCGCGTTCCTCAGACCGCTGGCCGAATTGCTGACGAAACTCGGACTCGACGGTCCGGGGTTCCTCGCCAGGTTCGGCGTCGACGAGCAGACGGCACCGAACACGTATGTCCCCGCCGCCGATCTGGATCACGCGCTTGATGTGATCGCGAAGGAGAG
This sequence comes from Haliangiales bacterium, assembly GCA_038325805.1. GTDB lineage: Bacteria > Myxococcota_A > Polyangia > Haliangiales > Haliangiaceae > JABFXX01. Next base: position 33,340 of record JBBQJJ010000010.1, on the reverse strand, counting down.
GCAGGACCCGGCATTCGCAGTGACCCTCGCGAAGCTCGCCACCGCGCGGCCCCTCGGCTTGTTCGGCCATCTGATCTGGCTGTCGGGCACGGTAGGCGATGCGCTCGAGCGCGCCGTGAAGTTCTGGGTGGTGGTCTCGAAGCGCAGCACGCTCGTACTCGAGGAGCACCCTGGCTTCATCACCATTCGTCAGGTGCCCGCAGTCGCGGAGCGCGGGCGGATCCTCGTCGAGTTCCCGTTCGCGTCGCTCGCGGCACGTGCGCGGTCGGCGACCGAGGGCACGTTCAGGCTGCGCGACGTGCGGTTCAGGCATGCAGGTGAATCCACGCCGGCGTACGAGGAGCTCTTCGGCGTGCCGGTGCACTTCGGTGCGAGCGACGACGCGATCGACATCGCGGTCGAGCAGCTCGCGCTCCCGCTCGTCAGCTCCGACCCGATCACGAGCGCTGCGCTCGAGGCCAAGATCGCGCAGCTCACGGCAGCAGCGCCGGTGGATCTGTTTCTCGATCGCGTGCGGCGCGTGGCCGGAGATGGATCTCCCGCCGCGATCGCGAAGGCGCTCGGCATCAGCGAGCGCACGCTCCGCCGTCAACTCGAACAGCACGGCACGACGCTGCGCGAGCTAGCCGACCAGACCCAACGCGAACGAGCCGATGGCTTGCTCGCCGCCGGCAAGACCGTGAAGGAAGTGGCCTTCGAGCTCGGCTTCTCCGAGCCCAGCGCGTTCTCGCGGGCCTACAAGCGCTGGACCGGCAAGGCTCCCTCGTCGACGTGACCGTTTCGGTCATCCAGGTGGCCCAGATCGGTCATGGCCCAGCCCCGCCCGTCGGTGGTCTCGTGCCGGCCATGCGTAGCCTTGTCGCCTCGATGCTCCTCGCCGCCTGCGCGTCTGACTCGACAACAGATCCTGGTGATCCGCAGCCCGACGCTCCGCCGATGGGTGTCGCGCCGGCACTCCCCTCGGCGACTGGCACCTGCCCCGAGCTCGTCAACGGCGATGTCACGTTCGCGCCCGCGGGGATGCCCGCGCGGAAGGTCAAGCTGGCGTTCGATCCTCTCCTAGCGTCGCGAAGCGCCGAGCTGGTGATCTACTGGCACGCCACCGGTAGTGCGCCGGCCGAGGCGGCGTACTCGCTCGGTGACACGCTCACCGCGATCACCGCGCGCGGCGGCATCGTCGCAGCGCCGTACTCCGACGACACGGCCGGCACGTTCGAGTGGTTCATCGTCAATCAGAGCCCGAAGCAGGATGACTTCCTGCTCGCCGACGAGATCGTCGGTTGCCTCGCGGACCAGCTCGACACCTCGCGGATCCATAGCCTCGGGATGAGTGCCGGTGGGTTGCAGACCACCGCGTTCTCGTTCACGCGGTCGAGCTACGTCGCGAGCGTGGCCACGTTCTCGGGTGGCATCCCGGCGGGCTTCTCGCCGGCGATCGAAGACGCCGACAACAAGTTCGCGGCGCTGATCTTCGAAGGCGGCACCTCCGACAACGTGTTCGGCGTCGACTTCCAAGCGGCGAGCGAGGCGTATCGCGCGATGCTCGAGGCGAGTGGTCACTTCGCGGCGATCTGCGATCACGGCATGGGTCACGAGATCCCGCTCGACGCCGCGCCGAGCATCGACGCGTTCTTCACCGCGAATCCGTACGGTGCGTGGCCGTCGCCATACGCGAGCAGCGGGCTCCCCGAGAGCTTTCCGAGCTATTGCGCACGACTGTAAAATCCGTGGGGCCGGGTTAGAAGCTCGGGAGGAGTGCACGCGCGCGTGTCGACCACCGCGGCGGCAACCGCTCGAGGATCGCCGCTGCGGCCTCGGCGAGCGTGTCGCGCAGACGCTTCGGCGGCGGCGCCGGAAGCATCGCGGTGCGCACCGCGCCGAGCATCGAGGTCGGTGGAGAGAAGTCCGGTCGACCGGGTGAGGGGAGCGCGAGTCGCGCGGTGCGAATGCGCAGCCGGAGATCGGCGCGGGCGAGCTGCTCCGGGTTCGCGCGTGCGACGGCGCGAGCGAGCTGATCCGCCGCGACGAGGATGTCCTCGACCGGATCCTGCGGAGCACCGGCGCGAACGCCGCAATGCGGGCAAGCCGGGGAACCGACGAGGTTATAGGCACGCTGGCAGTCGGGGCAGTGGACGAAGCTCACGTCCCCAGCCTCGGGCGGCCGATCGACGGCGGCAAGTTTTCTAGCCTGAGACCGGCCCTGCATGCCGCGGGTTACAGCGCGCGGCCGATCCCGCGAGCGGGTTCGCGGACTTACCCGTGGTGCGCCGCTTGCTCGCACCTACGCGTATGCGCCTCGGCCTGATGGCCTACGTGATCTGGCTCGGTGTGATCAGCTGCGGCGGGTCGGACCGCTTGCCTCCACGTCCCGCCATCGCGGTCCCGTGCTCGATCATGCGGGTCGGCCAGGTCGCGGTGACCGGTGCCCCGAAGGCACAGGTCCCTGCCCTCGCCGTGCTCGAGGGAACGATCGAGGACCGCACTCGTAGCGAGCGGATCGTCGCGGTCGCGACCGAGCGGCTACGTGCCCTCGGCTACGCGCGCGCCGAGATCGCGGTGACGCGCAGACCGGGCTGCTTCACCGATCTCGAGGTCGCCGTCACGCTCGGCCCGAAGTTCAAGATCTCGGCGATCGACTTCGCCACGTCAGACCAGTTCCCCGCACGCGATCGCCTGACCGCGATCGAAGATGCGCTCGGCACGGTCAACACCGTGGGTGGCATCTACGTGGAGTACCGCCTCGCGCGTGCACTCACCCGGCTGCAGGAGCGCTACCGCGACGCCGGCTGGCTCGACGCGAAGATCGCGCCACCGATCGCGCGGTTCGGCGACTCGAGCATCGCGATCACCATCCCGATCACACCCGGACCGCGCTTCAAGGTCACCGCCGTCCGCGCCCGTGGTGCCGGTGCGAAGGTCCGCGCCGCGATGCTCGACGAGATCCGCATCGAGCCGGGCAGCTGGTACGACGGGACCGCGATCCGGAACGGGATCGCTCGCGCGCGACGGAAGCTCGATCGCCGGGTCGAGCTGCGAACGATCGTGTCGAGCGGAGCGATCGAGCTCGAGCTGGAGACCGAGTGAGGCTCGCGCTCCTGGTGGTTCTCGTCGGCTGCGCGAAGCCGCACTACCTGGGTGCGATCGTGCCGAAACCCTGCACCGCACGCGACGCCGAAGGTTGTCTTGGCTGGATGGCCGAGCGCGACCTCGCCGCCGCCGAGCTCGACATCTACGACGACAGCGAGCTCCGTCACTACGTGCAAGGCATCGCGGATCGGGTCGCGAGGAATTCGCTGCTCGAGACGCCGCCGCGAGTCCTGATCGCCGATCGCGACGAGACCTACGCGACCTCGGGACGCCGCATCGTGATCGCCAGGCGCACGCTCGAGAAGTTGTCGTCGGAGGCCGAGCTCGCCGGCGTGATCGCGCACGAGCTCGCGCACGTCGAGGGCCGCCACGGTGTGGTCTCGCTGTTCGGACGCCCGCCGGATGAAGGCTTCGTGCACCGCCGCGATGCCGAGGCGATCGCCGACGAGCGCGCGGTGTTCCTCCTCGAGCGAGCGGGCTACGCCCCGACGGCGATGGCCTCCGCACTGCGGGTCGTGCTCGAGGCGGAGGACGAGGAACACCCCTTGCGCGCGGATCGGATCGCGCGCGTCACGGTGATGGCCGGCGGGCGTGCGGGGTTCGAGGGCCGCGAGGAGCTGCTCGGACGGATCGCGAACATGGTGGTGGGCCGTGACCCGCGCCTCGGTCAACGCATCGGCACGGCGTGGGTCGTCAGCGCGCTCGGCATCGCGTTCGAGCTCGCCGACGGTGATCTCGTCAAGGCCGAGCACGACGTCCTCGCGCTCCGCCGCGACAGCGCGAGCATGATCGCGTACGCCGTCGGTGCACCGTGGGGCCGCGAGCTCGCTGCGGGTCTCGAGGAACGCGAGGTCGTGCGCACCGAGGTCGGTGACGTCGTGATGGGCACTCTGCCGTTCACGATGCGAGTGGATGACAGTCCCCTCGGCAAGCTCGCGCGCGCTGTTCGCACGACCCTGCCGCAACCCTCACCAGGCTCGCGGGTCGCCATCGTCGTGCGTACCAAGGGCGCGCTGGTGATCGAGATCGGCGGCCGCAGCGCGCCGGCGCTATCACTTCGCGCCGCGTCTCCGACGGAGATCTCCGACGCCGAGCCGTCTCGGCTCGCGATCGCACGGGCACCGCGCAAGGGATCGATCGCGGAGCTCGCGCTGTGCGAGCAGCCGCTCGACGAGCCCGAGCGGATCGTCGACGCCGGCACGCCGCTCAAGTGCGCGGTGAAGACCTCTTCAGGGCGAACTCGACTCGGTGAATAGCGCCGCGCTCGGGACATACCAGCAGCACCGCATCGACATCGAACGCGACGTGGTACTCGAGCAACTGCCGCCGGGTGGCTGCCGTCTCGAACTTCGGTGCAGCGTCGCCCGTCTTGACCTCGGCGACGAGCACCTCCCCATCGGCCTCGACGAGGTAGTCCGCGCGCACCTCGATCTCGCAGGGCTCGCCATCGACCCTCGGCGACCACCACGTGGTGACCTGGCGCCCGACGATGGTGAACCCCGCATTGCGCAACAGCTCGGCGGCACCATCCTCGCCCGCCATCGCCCGCCTGGCCCGGCGCTTCGCGCGCAGTGACCCACCGAGCCCTCGCAGCCACCTCGCCGCGATCAGCGCGAACAGTGCTCCGGCGAGCACGAGGACGGCGGCGAGCTCGAGCGACACCCGTGCATCATCGGTCACCCCTCTGACGTCCGGCGCGCGGACGTCGCCGAAGCACGATCAGCGCCACCAGGGCCAGCCATGCCGAGCCACCTCCGCCCGCGCCGCAGCAACCGCTGTCGAGATCTCCGCCCGGTCCACCGCCGTCGAGCGCGATCACCCGGATCGCATCGAACACGAGCGTCTGATCCTTGATGCCGGTGTTGTCACCGAGCTCGACGTACGCGTCGTCGCCCAGCTCGAAGTCACCGAGCTTGACGAACCCATCAGCGGTCGCCTGATCGATCGTGATCTCGGTGGTCGCGTCGGACTGGACCACGCGATACACCGCGAGTGCGTTGCCGACGCCCGCGGGGACGTGCACCTCGATCGAGTATGCGGTCGCACGCCCGGGCTTCAGCAGCCAGCGCACGAAGTTCGACGGCGCCGCACCTGCGGTCGACATCGTGGTCTCGGGATCGCCGGGCGCGGTCCGTTTCCAGAACCGCGGCTCGCCCGCGGCGAGGTAGCACGCGCTGCGCGGCGCGATCAGCCCGTCCTCCGCGAGCGTACATCGCGACGAGGGGTCCCAGAACTCGCTCCCGAAGGCCTCGAAGATCGCGATCGCGTTGTCGCGATACCCATCCGCGCGCTCCTCGCACAGCGCGCTCGCCGAGCAACAGCCATTGTAGCGGCACGCGATCAGATGCGACCACTCCTCCATCACCGGATCTCCGGCGCGCATCGGCACCGTGTCCATCCACGCGACTGCCGACATCCAGTCATCGACGCCGTCGACATCGAGCTTCGCCTTGTCGACGACGAACGCGACGGCCTGCGCGGTGTTGCCTTCGATCGTCAGGATCGAGGCGCCATACGTCGCGATCGTCTGAGCGTAGGTGCCGGCATCGAACTGGAACATCCCGAGCCCACCCTGCTCGTTCGCACACGCACCGTCGGCGGAGCCCGCGATGATCGGGCCGCCGTCGCACGACGACGTCGCCGGACCCATGCAAGCGAACTGCGCTTCCTCCCAGCAATGCGCCAGGTTGGTCTCGCTGGTCGCGATGCCGCCGAGCAACGCCGCGTTGTGCAACCCCATCTCCGCCGCCGAATCGCGAATCAGCGCAGCTCGCTCGCGCTTGACCTCGGGGGACAACGCTTGCGCGGTGACCGCGTCGCGTGGTGCATCCACGCACGAGACCAGACACCCGACGACGATCATCGCGCTGCTACGACGCACGGCTCTCATCGTATCAGCGCCAGCCAGCCGCGGGCGTTGCGATGACGAGCTGTGGATGAACCTAGCGGCGCTTCGGCGTCTCGGGCAGCTCGCCGAGCGTCGCCTTGATCAGCTTCTTGCCGCCGGCCTTCGGGAACACGGCGAGCTCGATCACGGTGCCTGGCTTGATCATCGCGATCGTGTTGCGCAGCACGTCGCTCGACCGCACCTCGGTGCCGTTGATCGCGGTCACCACGTCGCCTTCGCTGAGCCCCGCCCTCGCCGCGGGACTGCCGGGCTGGATGCCCGCGATCGCGGCGCCGCGCGACGCCCCGAGCTTGTTCTCGAGTGCGAGTGCCGCGGTCACCGTCACGATGTTGACGCCGAGGTAGCCGCGCACGACCTTGCCGTCGCGCACCAGCATCTCCATGATCGGCTTCGCCATCGACGTCGGGATCGCGAACCCGATGCCCGCGTAGCCGCCGGTCTTCGACGCGATCGCGGTGTTCACCCCGATCAGCTCACCCCTGAGGTTGACCAGCGCGCCGCCCGAGTTGCCCGGGTTGATCGCCGCGTCGGTCTGGATGAAGTCCTCGTACTCCTCGATGCCCATGTTGCCGCGCCCCTTCGCGGACACGATGCCCATGGTCACGCTCTTGCCGACGCCGAACGGATCGCCGATCGCGAGCACGACCTCGCCGAGCCGCAGCGTGTTCGAGTCACCGAGCGGGAGCGGCTTGAGCGCCGGAACTTTCCCTGCGAGCTGGATCACCGCGAGATCTGCTTTCGGATCGATGCCGACGATCTTCGCGCTCAGCTCCGCACCGTCGTGCAACGTGACGATGATCTCGTCGGCGCCGTTGACGACGTGTGCGTTGGTCAGGATGCGGCCTCCCGCCGTGACGATCACGCCGGAGCCTTTGCTGCCCTGCCGGCGCGGCTTGCTGCCGTAGCCCGGCGAATCGGGATCGGTGTACCAGGGGTCGGTCGAGGCCGGCCCACCGCGGACGGCCTGCGCGACCGAGATGTTGACCACGCTGTCGACGACCCGCTCGGCGACATCAGGGATCGACGCATCGGTGAGCGTGGTCGGGTTGGGTGCGGCGGCCACGATCGGCGCACCAGCAAACCCGATTGCGAGCGCAACAGCGGTCAGATGACGGGTGACGTTCATGTGCAGAGCTCCTCCAGCGGACTTCACGGTGTTCGACCTGTGGATCCCCTGATCGTATTCCATGCCAGCCGATCGGCCAGGATGTGTTCCTGGTCGAGTCAGACTTTGTCTTGGAACGAACCGCTGCCTGGGCTAGTGCCCGTGCGGATCTTTTCCAGGCGTGCCACCCAGCGGTGCTGGCACGGCTCCACCCTTGATCGGCACGTTGCCGAACGGGTTGGCACCCGGCTTGGGAGCGACTGGTGCGGCCTTGTCGCCGAACACGATGGGGAGGTCATCCTCGCTCTTCTTCGCAGGATCGCGGCGCACCAGCGCAGGCACGCGGGTCCGCTCGGTCAGCACGTAGTACTCGATCTCGCCCTTCGGGGGGTTCGCCGGATCGAAGTCCGTTCCCTCCGGAATCACGGGCGCCTTCTCGATCTTGTACAGCGCGAGGCTGCCGAGCTTGTTCGCGGCGTCGCGGTACTCGAGGCGGAAGATCGGCGCGAGCGTGTCGACCTTGACGTCCGTCGCGTACTCGGTGGGGCGCAGGTTGTTGACGTTGTCGATGAACGTCGCCATCGACTGATTCGCCTTGCCGGTGTCGGCGTCGGTCCAGGTCTTGACCTGCTTGTCGCTCGCATCCGCGGTCTGCGTACGCTTCGCGAGCTTCTTGCGACCGTTCCAGTCGATCTCGACCTGCTCGATCTTCGTGGCATCGAAGCCACGCGGATCGGTGAGCTGCAGGCTCGACTCGCCCACTTCGAGACCGCTGAGCATCTCCTTCTTGAGCACGAACGCGACGCCGCTCTGCGTATCGAGCACGTAGCGATCGCCACTCGGACCGAACACCGCACCGCCGACCTGGAACACGCGGTTCGTGCCGTCCTTGAACGTCACCGTCAGCGTGGTCTTCGGCTTGCCGTCAGTGGCCTTCTTCAGATCCTCGAGCTCTTTGATCTTCTTGGTCAGCTCGGGTTTCTTGTCGTCCTTTTTTCCCTTCTTCGCCTTCGGATCCTTCGGCTCGTCTTTCTCGAGCTCCTTGTCGGCCGCTTCCGTGGCCTTGATCTGCTCGAGGTCCTTCTTCACGTCGGCGAGCTTGGCCTCGATCTGCGCGACGGTCGCGAGCTTGTAGTCGACCAGCTGGTCGGGGCTCGGCGAACCGAACTCGCCGAGCGCGCGCGCGTCGGTGTACGTGGCGATCAGCTTGTCGCCGCCATCGCCGAGCGGGAACTCGCGATGCTTCGTGGTCTCGACCATCTCGACGGGCGGCGTGGGCGGCTTCGCTGCCGCGCTACCACTGCCACTGCCACTGCCAGCAGCGACCTGCGAGCCACTGCCCGAGCCGGCCTTCGCGCTACCCGAGCCAGAGCCTGCAGCGACCTGCGAGCCGGAGCCCGAACCTGCAGCGACCTGCGAGCCGGAGCCCGAACCTGCAGCAACCTGCGAGCCGCTGCCGCTACCGGCCTTCGCGCTGCCCGAGCCCGCAGCGACCTGCGAGCCCGACCCTGCGGAACCCGCGGCGCTACCCGCACTGCCACTACCCTGCGCCGGCTCATCCGGCTTCTTCTCGGGCGGTTTCGGCTTCGGCTTCTTCTCGACCGACGTCTCCGTTCCCCACCAGTAGTCGCCCTTGCCATCGGCCTTGTGCTCGAGGCGCACCGTCTTCTTCTCGTTCTTGTATTCGATCGAGGCGAGCTCGCTCTCGGTCTTGCTCCACAGCTCGACCGAGCCGAGATCCGGCTTGATCGTCTTGTCGCGGGTCCACGTGCGATAGCCGTAGACCAGCATCACCGCGAGCAGCACGCCGTGAATCAGGGCGCTCTTCATGACTTCCCCTCCGAGTCTTTCGCCTTGCTCGCGCGACTTCGGCGCGACACCGACGAGCCCATCAGACCGAGTACGAGGACGATCACCGGCACGCCGAGAACGGTGAGGAAGAACCACGCGGCCTTCTCGTTCTTGGTGTGCTCGATCGTCGAGTCTTCTTCCGTCACGATGTCGCCGGCGAACACTTCTTCGCCGCCGAGCCACTTGATCGAATCGTCGAGCAGCGGGCCCGAGATGATGATCACCGCGGCCTGACGCTGCGCGTTCTGCACCAGCGCGTCCGCGAATAGATCGGTATCCGCGAACACCAGCGCGCGCCAGCCGTCCTTGCCGTCGGTCATCTTCGGTCCTTCGACCGCGACACCGATGTTCCAGCGCTGCTGCTTCTCCGTATCCTTGTTGAACGTGAAGTCGTTGTTGAGGTCGAGGAAGCTCGACTCCATCGAGCGGATCGTCACCGTCTTCTTCGGCGAATTCTTGGCGTCCGCGAACGGCACGTCCTCGAGCGCACCGGAGTCGATCAGGATCAGGCCCTTATCGACCGACCGCGACAGCGCCGTGGTCGACGCATGCGCCGAGAACTGCGTGGTGATCGCGAACCGGCGATCCGCCGGACTCCCGCGCTGCGGCAGGAACGCCTTCTCGTCGGTCAGATCGCCCGGCACCATCTTGAGGCCGAACTTGCCCTCGAGCTGACCCAGGTTGCCATCGGCCTTCGGGTCGAGCGTGATCAGCACACGGCCGCCCTTGTCCATGTAGCGATCGAGCGCCGCCCACTCGGCATCCTGCAGCGCGATCGTCGGCGCCAGCATGATGACGATGGTCGCGTCGTCGGGGACGTCCTTCGCCAGGTCGATCAACCCGAGATCCTTGATCTCGTAGTTGAGCGCACCGAGCTTCTCCTTGAACTTGGTGACGCGGCGCTCGGGAACTTTTCCCTTGAGCTCGCTCGGCACCGAGTCCAGATCGTTCATCTCGCCGTGGCCCGTCATCAGGTAGGCCTTGCGCTTGTCGCGCGCGAGCTTCATCAGCTCCTTGTTGACCTTGCCGTCGAACGTGCGGAGCGTCTTGCTCTTGCGCAGCTTCTCGACGTCCTTGAGCTCCTCCGCCGGGATGTCGAGCGTCACCGGCTTGCGAGCACCGCGGACGAGCACGATCGTGCCGTCCTTGGTGACGTTGTACTTCGCCGCGAGATCCGCCTCCGCCAGGCGATCGTGCGACGCGATCTGGACGTTGCCGGTGGAGTCCGCGAGCGTCTGGAAGTACGCGGTGACGTACTCCTTGGCCTCGTTCGCCTCCGGGAAGAACAGGTGCACCTCGAGTGGATCGCCGCTCGTCCTGACGATGTTCTGCGTCGACTCACCAGCCATCGACGTCTTGAAGTACGAGACGTCGCGCTGGATGTTGCGCTCCTTCGCGACGTGACACGTCACCAGCAGGAAGCCGAGGGCGAACGCCATCGACAAGCCCGACCAGCCGACATCGCGGACGCGGAAGAAGTCGACACCGGCGACGTCGTTCTTGGGACCGTGTCCCGAACCCTTATCCTCACCGCTGCCGAGATCGAAGCCGGTGCGCAGCGAGGAGCCGAGCGCGATCTCGATCATCAGCACCGGGACGATCGAGGCGATCATCAAGGCGATCCACAGCACCGTGAGTGCACCTTGCGCGTGCGGACCCGACAAGCTGTCGGGGGCCCAGCTGGTGGTCATCGCATAGAGCACGAGTGAGAGCACCGCGCCGACGTGGCAGAGGAACAACACGCGCTCGATCCGCTGCCGTGCGCCCTTGCTGCCCGAGGTCGTCCACGCGCGCGCGGCGGTCGTCGCGATCACGCCGACGAAGCCGACGCCAGTGAGCACGACGCGGATGCTGTCGACGGGCGCGAGGCGCTCGCCGAGGAAGATCAGAAAGAGGCCGATGCCGAAAGCCAGCGACAGCCACCATGGACTCGCGGTTCTCATTGCCATCGCTTTGCCTCCAGCGTCTTCACGGACAGCAGCAAGAAGAAGTACGTGACCGCCACGTAGTACACGACATCCTTGAGGTTCAGCACGCCTCGCATGAAGCCCTGCTGGAAGTGGATCCACCACATGTCGAGCTCGGCGAACACTTCACGAGGTGCGCCCTCGAGCTGCTTCGCGAACTGGAACAGGAACAACATGATGATCAGCAGCACCGCCGCGATCACGCCGGCGACCAGCTGGTACCTGGTGAGCGCGCTCGAGAACAACCCGATCGCGACCGTCACCGAGCCGAGCAGCAGCAAGCCGAAGTAGCCGACGAAGATCTGCGTGAACGTGATCTTGTTGCCCATCTTCAACATCAGCGGGATGTAGAGCGACAGGCCGAGCAGGATCGCGAGGAACGTCAGCGCGGCGAGGTACTTGCCGATGACGATCTCGCTGTCCTTCACCGGTGAGGTGTTGAGCAGCACCATCGAATGGTTCTGGCGCTCCTCGGAGATCAACCGGAATGACAGCAGCATCCCGGCGAAGATCGCCGCGCCGCTCGCCGCGTAGAAGTAGCGCTCGAGGACGAACGCCGACAGCGTGGCACCGCCGCTCTGGCCGAGGGCGAAGCCCTGGAACAGCAGCCCGTTGACGAGCAGGAACAGCGCCGCGAGCACCCACGAGAACGGCGCGCGAATGTACGAGGCGAGCTCGCGACGGAAGATGATCTTAATTGCCCGCATGGGCGCCTCCTCCGACGAGTCGGATGAACGTGCTCTCGAGCTCGCTGCGCGAAAACTCGAGCTGCAAGAGATCGAGCTTGGCATCGATGATCGAGCGGCTGACTTCCGCGCGGCAGTCCCGCGACGTGGTCAGCGAGAACGTCAGCCCGTCCGCCGACGCGAACAGATCGGAGACGCTCGTCACCCCGTCGACACCGGTCAACAGCTTCGTGATCGCATCCTTGTCGCCTGCGCTCGCGACCGTGTCCTTCTTGTCGGCGTCGTCTTTCTTGAGGTCGCCCCGATACGGATCGCTGGTCTTGTCGCTCGCGCGGACCATCACCGTGATCTGCTGGATGTCGTCCTTGCGGCCCGACAGCTCCGACTCGCTGCCCTCGGCGAGCATCTGCCCCTTGCCGAGGACCAGCAGTCGATCGCAGGTCTGACTGATCTCGGTCAGGATGTGACTCGAGATCAGCACCGTGTGGTTCTGCTTGAGGTCATGGATCAGGTTGCGCATCTCGACGATCTGCACGGGATCGAGACCGCGCGTCGGCTCGTCGAGGATGAGGAACTTCGGCTGATGGATGATCGCCTGACCGACGCCGACGCGCTGGCGATAGCCGTGCGATAGCGTTCCGATCACGTCGTACGCGACGTCCTTGAGATCGGTGATCTCGAGGACCTCGGGCAACCGACGTTTGACCTCGGCCTTCGACATGGCGCGAAGCTCACCGGCGTACGTCAGGTACTCGATGACATTCATGTCCATGTAGATGGGTGGATTCTCGGGGAGGAATCCGATGCGCTTGCGCACCTCGTGGGGCTCGGCGATCGCGTCGACACCGCCGACATCGATCGTGCCAGCCGATGGACGAAGATCGCAGGCCAGGATGCGCAACGCCGTGGTCTTGCCTGCTCCGTTCAAGCCGAGAAAGCCGACGGTTTCTCCGTCAGCGATCTCGAACGAAACAGGACCGAGAGCACGGCGAGCGCCATACAACTTGGTCAGGTTGGAAGCTCGAATCATCTAGGCTTTCCTCGCGGAATCGCTCGGTTTGTTAGTTCTCTTCAGGTCGTCGTGTCAAGCCGATGTGCGCCCACAAACCGGTGATTCGCCATCGATCTTCCCGTCCCCGAATGGGCACGACCGCTGCACCATACTCCGCACATGAAGTCGCTTGGTCTCCTCGGGCTCCTTGCTTTGCTAGGAACCGGTTGTTATCGCGAGTACGGACCTGGGCCGGTGGCGCCGATGGGCAACATCCAACCGGACCCGGTGGCGGTGGCAGGACCGCCGGGCGGCGCGGTGGATCCGGGCTACGCCTACGACCAACCGAGCGCGCAAGACCCTGCACTTCCTGGATATCCGGCAGGTTATCCCGAGGGCTACCCGGCTGGTGGTGAAGACGGCCAGCCTGCCGACCCGTATGCGGCGAGCGCGTCGGGCGGTGGTGGCGATGAGATGGGCAGCGTGACGGATGCCCAGATCGACGCAACCCTCGCTCCCTATGGACAGTGGGCGGAGAGCGAAGAGTACGGACGGGTCTGGCGTCCTGACGCCACGGTAGTGGGCGCGGGCTTCACACCCTATGAGACCTGCGGTTCATGGGTCTGGACCGATTATGGTTGGACCTATAACTGCGACTTCAACTGGGGATGGCTCCCGTTCCACTACGGCAACTGGGACTTCTTCGATGGCGGCTGGGCATGGATCCCCGATTACACGTGGGGTCCGGGCTGGGTTGATTGGCGCTACGGCGGCGGCTACGTCGGCTGGCGTCCGTCGCGTCCGCGCGATGTCGTTCGCGATCACCGCGGCAACAGGCCGTACGTTCCGAAGAGCTCGCGCGAAGGTCGCGACTCGCACTGGAGATTCGTCGCAGAGCAGTCGCTCGGTCGTGGTCGCGTGCACGGCAACTTGGTGTCGCCTTCGCGCGGTCTGCCGGCGACGGCAACCGTGTCGCGCCCGCCGTTCCGCGGTCAGTACACGGTGAGCGCGGCGCAGCTGATGTCGCGTGGCCGCGGCGTCGCTTCGCGCACGAACCCGTACACGGCCGGTCGTCCGGCCTATCGCGGTCAGCAGAACGTCGGTCGGTATCCGAGCACGTTCGACAACCGCTCGTATCCGCGTGGCGTCCAGCCGCCTCGCTACAGTGGATCGCGTCCCGCGTATCCTCCGCGCGGTGACGGGCGTCAGCCGACCCGCGTCGAGCCGGGTCGTACGTATCAACCACCACGCGGCAACTCCAACCCGTATCAGCCGTCGCGTGGATACAACCCGCCAGCACGTGGCACGTACAACCCGCCGGCGCGCCCGTCGGGTGGCTACAACCCGCCGTCACGTCCGTCGGGGGGCACGTACAGCCCGCCGTCACGTCCGTCGGCACCGTCGCGTCCGTCGGGTGGCTCGTACAGCCCGCCGTCGCGTCCGTCGTCGAGCAGCAGCTCGTCATCGGGCTCGAGCTCGCGTGGTTCGTCGTCGTCGGGCAGCAGCTCTCGCGGTTCGAGCTCGAGCGGTTCACGCGGCAAGCGTTAGTCGCGGGCTGATCCAGCTGGCTCAGCTCTTCGCGGCGGGAACGTCGGGCGCGGGATCCGCAGCGGCCGCCTTGATGTGCCCGCGAGCGGCGATCGCGGTCAGCGCGGCGGCGATCAACAACGTCACCGCAGCACTCATCAACGATGCCCGGACCGGGGCGCGCGTCAGGCTGGGCAGGTGCGGCGCGAGGTGGTACTTGACGGACGGATTCTTCGGCAACGACCCGAGTGGATCCACCGATGGCTCGACGGCGTGCGTGGATCGCGGCTTGCGCGGCAGCGGCTGCACCGCATGGAGCGGGTCGGTCTTCAGTGTGAGGAACTCGACCGGCGTCGGCAGCACCGTCGGGGCAGCGTTCGGGAGCATGGGGAGCGTCCGGATCGCCGTGAACGCGCCGCTCGCGAACGTGTCGTGATCCCGCGGGATCGAGCTCAGCGTGGGCTGGCCGATCTCGTTGATCGAGTGCAGCGTGTCGTGAAGCTCGGCCATCGACTGCGGACGCTCCGCAGGATCCTTCGCGAGCATCTGCGCGATCAGGTCATCGACTGCGAGCGGCACATCGGATGCGAACGTGCTCGCGCGTGGTGCGATCGATCGCTTGTGCGCATCGAGGACCTGGCGAAGCTCGCCCAAGAACGGCGTGCGACCCGTGATCAACTCGAAGAACACGCAGCCGAGCGAGTAGATGTCGCTGCGCTCGTCGATCGCGGTGGCCGAGCGGCACTGCTCGGGTGACATGTAGCGCGGTGTTCCGAACACGGTGTTGGCTGCGGTGTGCTGACTCGCGCCGAGCTTCGCGAGCCCGAAGTCGAGCACCTTGACGCGCTCGCCGCTCTGGGTGGCTGGATCGGGGACGAGGTAGATGTTCTCGGACTTGAGGTCGCGATGCAGCACGCCGGCGCGATGTGCGGTGTCGAGTGCGGAGGCGACCTGGCGAATGATCTCGACGGCCGCGCCGATCGGCTGCTGACCGCCGTGCAGCACGCGCTCCGACAGGCTCTCGCCTTGGAGCAGCTCCATCACGATGTACGCGATCTCGCTTCGCGCCGTCTCGACCGTACCGAAGTCGTGCACGGTGACGATGCCTGGATGAACGACGCGAGCCGACGCGAGTGCCTCCTGCAGGAAGCGACGCAGCACGTCGGCGTTGTACTGGTGCGCTGGGTTCAGGACTTTGATCGCGACCATGCGATCGAGCACCGTGTCGTGCGCGCGGAACACGACGCCGAACGAACCGGCACCGAGCTTGTCGGCGAGCGTGTAGCGGCCGATCTGCCCACCCACCGCGATCCGTGAACGTCCAGCTCCGCTCATCTCCCCAGACCTCCCATTGTGTGCGAAGCGGCCCGACGACAGCTACGGATATCTAAGAGTGTTTTCCGACCCACATGTATGCTGTCCGGCGTGGCAGTGCACCGGAGCGATCGCAAGGCTCCTTCGATCAGGCTGCTGTACGCCGCGGTCGGCGTCGCGATCGCGACCGGGTTGGTGATGCCCGTCGAGTCGGCGCTCGCGCGAACGATCTCGCGGTACGAGCCGAGCAAGGTCTGGGACAGCATCCTCGATGTCCTCGAGTGGTTGGTCTTGCTTCCGCCGCACACGCTGCTGATGCCATGCGCGCTGGTCGCCGCGATGCTCGCGACCGTGTTCATCAAGCGGCTGCGCCATCTCGCACCCGCGATGATGACGATCGCGTTCGTCCATCTCGGATCGCGGCTGGTCACCAACTGGATCAAGGATGGGACCGGGAGATTCCGGCCGTTCCAGGTGATCAAGAAGGGTCTCGACGGATCGTTCGGCTGGGAAGGCGGCGTGGCGTTTCCATCGGGTCACGTCACCTTGTTCGCGAGCCTCGCGATCCCGATCCTCTACGTGTTCCCCAGGACGCGGATCGCGGCCATCCCGATGGCGATCATCGTCACCTACGTCGCGCTCGCGCGGATCGCGGTCAACGCGCACTGGATCTCCGACACGCTCGGCTCGATCAGCTTGGTCTTGCTGATGACGTGGGCGGCGTGCCTGGTGACCCGGCCGGACGTCGAGTAACCGCGAGCGTCCCGACGACGATCAGCGCGGCGCCGCCGATCGACGCGAGCTCGGGTGGTGAATCGAACAGGGCGGTCTGCCAGATCATCGCGAACACCACCTGGATGTAGCCCATCGAGGTCGCGCGACCGGCCCGCTCGATCATCAGGCCCATCGTCAAGAACACCTGGCCGACCTGCGTGGCGAGCCCGATCGCGACGAGCAACAGCCACTCGACGGGAGACGGCCACACCCAATCGACGACCGCCCACGGGATCGAGAGCGGCAAGGCGACCAGCGGAAAGTAGAAGACGATGACGAGCGGATGCTCGGTCTTCGCGAGCTGGCGCACGGTGACATACGCGAGGGCGGAGCAGCAGCACGCGCCGACGCCGAACGCGAAGCCGATCGGATCGACGCCGGTGCCGCTGGGATGCACGATCAGCGTGACGCCGCCGATGCCGCATGCGATCGCGATCGCGGTCGACCAGCCGACGGTCTCCTTGAGCACCCACCATGCGAGCAACGACGTGATCACCGGCGTGGTGTTCTGGATCGTCGTCGCATCGGCGAGGGGCAGGTGCGCGATCGAGCCGTAGTAGCAAGTCAGGCCGCCGAACCCGACGACGCCGCGGAGGATCAGCTTTCCGCGATTGTTGCCCCACGGATGATGGCCGCCGCGCACGACCATGACGTAGGAGACGATCAACGTGACGATCGCGCGTGCGAGCACGAGCTCGCCGGTGGGCAGCCCCGCCTCGCTGGCGACCTTGACGAGCACGCTCATGATCGAGAAGCCGAGCGCGCTCGCGATCATGTACAGAGCGCCGCGGGACAACACGGGCTACAACGCGGCGAGGATCTGCGGCGCAGAGGCGTTGTCACCCGGGCGATCAGATGCGTGCTGCCAGCGGATCTCTCCGCTCGGTGCGACGACGAGCACCCCACCCTGCTGCCATTGATCACCCTGCGTGCGGCCCTGACGGATCCCGTTCGCGAGCGCCTTCGCCGCGCCGAACAAGCTGCGCGGATCGAGCGTGGCGGCGACGCTGCGCTTGAGCTCGGCGGCGCGATACGCGGCGAGCGTGGGATCGGTGTAGACCGGGCCGTCGTACAGCGTCTCCTCGCGGAAGCCGGCGATGAAGCTCGGCGAGCCGTTGCCGATCACGGCCATCCGCGCGCCCTTGCCCTCGATGGCATCGAGCCGCGCGTGGAGATGGACGACGTGATCGCGGCAGTGAATGCAGCCGAAGTGGCGAAGGAACACGAGGACCGCCGTGTGGTCTTTCCACAGCGAGCCGAGCTCGTGCGACTTGCCGGTCTCGTCGAGCACCGGCAGCCTCGCCAGATCGTCGGCGCGCGTTTTCATCACGCGAGTCTAGCCGGGACTGCCAGGCAACACGAGCCTCGACGGATGGGCAGGCGAGCGCAGCAGCTGGAGCGAGGCGGCGTCTTCGATCGGTGCAAAGTGATCGGCGTCGGCAGTCGCGAACACGAGACGGATCCGGCTGCCGCGTGCGAAGCGATACGCGACGGGGAGGAGATCGAAGGAGAGCAGCTGAGGAACGCCTGTCTCCATCGGACTCGCATGCGAGCGGAGGAACGAGCGATACGGCGCCGCGCTGAGGAACATCTTGTCCCCGCCGTCATCGAGCTTGCGATGAACCAGTCGAAGTGCGCCCTCGGTGACGTAGTGAACCACGGTGGCGGTCTCCTCTTCGAGATACGCGAACACCGCCCCATCGGGTGCATCGGCGGTGACGAACAGCTCGACGAGTGGGTGCCCGGCGATCTCGAGATCTTCGCGAAGTGGTGCGCTGCGATACGATAACAACCGGCGATCGCGCGCCTGCCGATCGGGATAGTCGGCTTTGACAAACGGGCTGGTCAGCGTCCGCCATCGCGAGCGCATGCCGGTGCCGGTCTCGGGATCGTGGGTGAGCGTGTCGCGACCTTCCGCGGCGGGTGCATCACCGAGGGTGTGTCCGCCGGCGAGATAGAGGGAGCGAGGCGTCGATGGTGGCGGCCAGGCGTCGGCGCTGCGCCAGGTCTCGGCGCCCATCACGTAGTAGCGAACGTCCGGCTCGGCGCGAAAGCCGGTGGGACGATCGCAGAGCTGCTCGTCGAAGAATCGCAGGAGCTCGGCGTCGAGATCGAACGCGGGCTTCGCGGCCGCGGCGTGCGGACTGACGTTCTGCGAGACGCCGTGATTCCACGGGCCGAGGACGAGTCGGTTGCGCGGATCGCCGAGCGAGAGATGGCGCTTGATCGAGGCGTGCGGATACGCGGCATCGAACCAGCCGGAGAGCGAGAACGTCGGGACCGCGGCGCGTTTCGCGCGCTCGAGATAGCTCGACGGGCTGAAGGCATCGGCGGTCTGCGCGCCGAACCCGGTGGTCTGCTTGTCGTCGCGATACTCGACACTGCGGGCTGCGGCGGCGACGTCGAGATTCTCGCCGCGGGTGGCGATCGCGGCCGCGACCGCAGCGTGATCACCGTCGACGGGGCGGACCCGGCGAAAGATCAACCGGGTGACCGCTTCGAGGGCACGGCGAGGTACGCCGGTCATCAACCACGGTCTCGCCGCGGCGATCGCCCCGGCGATCATCTTCTCGGGATGCCCGGCATCGAGCGCCTGGTTCGCGCGGGTCCAGGCATCCGTGAACCACTCGTGGCGCAGGCCGCCCGGATACGCGATGTCGGTGTAGACGTCGTACAGGCTGCAGCGCGGCGCGCATGCGAGAAGTGCGGGATGACCGAGCGTGGCCATCAACTCGGCGGCGGTGCCGTCGTACGAGTTGCCGGTGGTGCCGACCTTCCCGTTCGACCAGGGCTGCAGGGCGATCCAGTCGAGGATCTCGCGGCCATCTTCGACTTCGAGGGGTGACCACGGCGAGTGCCACACGCCGGTCGAGGCACCCGAACCGCGCACGTCGACGTCGATCCACACGTAGCCCCGCGACACGAAGAAGTTCCGCATCCGGCCGTTGACCGGATCGGTACGCGACTCGCCGAGCCACTTGCCGAGCGGCGTGGGATCGACCGAGCGAAAGTAGCGCGTCTGGCGCACGATCGTGGGCAGCTTGTCGGTGGCGCCGACGGGACGCGAGACGTCGATCGCCAGCCTCACGCCGTCGCGCATCGTCAGATAGTGCGAGGTGCGTGCTATCTCCTCGAACGTCGCCGGCCGGGTGCGGAGGTACGCGTCGGCGGCGGGCATCGCGTCCGTCATGACTTCGCTCGTGCCATCCAGGTGAAGCAGATCCAAACCGCGGCATCGTCGACGGCCAGGCTCACGTTGCCGAGCATGCTAGCCGATGGCCTTCGCGAGAGGGGAGGCCAGCAGCGGATAGAGCTGGAGCTTCGGCTTGTACTTCGCGAGCAGCCCCGCGAGCGTGGCGAGCACGCGCCCGAGGAGCACGAACGAGCGCGGGATCACGAGCCCGCCGAGCTGCTTCGCCTTCGCGAGCTGATCCGCGACGGCGTGTTCCCAATCGAGCTCGCTGACGTCTGCGCCCGGGCGCATCGCGCCGATCAGCGACGCCGTCAGCTCGACGAGCTTTGCCGGATCATCGGCGATGAAGCCGAGCGACGTGAGCTCCTTCGCCGCCGCGTCGCTGTTGCCACTGGCGATCGCCATCACGAGGCGGGCGTAGGCCGCGCGCTCCGTCTTGGCGAGCGCGAGCGTGCAACCGAAGTCGAGGATCGCGAGCCTGTCACCGACGACGAGGAAGTTGCCGGGATGAGGATCCGCGTGGACGTGGCCGCGGACGAGGATCTGCTCGGCGATCTCCCCGACGAGCTCGCCGAGGAGGGCATCGCGAGCGTCAGCACTCGCCGTGTCGAGCCAGGAGGTGAGGCGTTCACCGTCGATCCGCGTCATCGTCAGCACGCGCGATGACGAGGAGGCTTCGAAGGGCACCGGTGCGATCGCCCGGGTCGAGGTGAACTTGCGGAGCGCGACAGCCTCGGCGACGTAGTCGAGCTCGACGAGCAGCGCGCGCCCGAGCTCGCTGACCAGCGTCGCCAGATCCATCCCCGGGATATCGCCAAACGCACCGGCAACGACGCGGAGCGCGGCGATGTCGGCCTCGATGATGTCCTCGATGCCGGGGACCTGGACCTTGACCACGACCTTCGTCCCGTCGAGCAGCGTCGCGGCGTGGACCTGCGCGAGCGAGGCGGCGGCGAGCGGCGTGTCGTCGAACGAAGCGTAGACCTCGCTGAGTGGCCGGCCGAGCTCGGCCTCGATGCGCGTCTTGATCGCGTCGACTCCGACCGGCGGTACGTCATCCTGCAACGCGGCGAGCTCGGAGGCCCAGATCGGTCCGATCAGATCGGGTCGACACGAAGCGAGCTGGCCGAGCTTCGCGATCCCGCCGCGCAGCTCCGCGGCGACCGCGGTGACGCGCTTCGCGAGATCGCGATGATCCTCGGGGCGGAGCCCGTCGTGACCGGAGGCCGCGGCTTGCAACCGCAGCCAGCGCTGGCGCGCGACGATGGCGGCGGCTGTCTTCGCGAGCTTCACGGTACGCGGTGTCGCGCGCTTCATCGTCGCTGCTTGATCGCGCGCCGTGGTGACGAACGCGCGGGTGTCGCGGGTCACCGCACCAAGATCGCGGGCGAGCTCGAGCGAGAACGCATCGAGGCGTTGACCGACGCGGCCGACGAGCTGTGCGGTGGAGACCACGGTCGCGCGGATCTGTTCGAGGGTGGCGCGGAGGTCGTTGGCGAGGGTTTCGTTGGACATAGCTCTCCCGTTGCGGTCGGTGACCGCGGTTGGAAACGGTTCAGGTCAGATCACGCGCGCAGTTGCTCGACGCAGTCCGTGCAGATCACGAAGCGCGTCTCACCCGATTCGGAGACTCCCGTCGACGCATCACTGCCCTTCGGCAGCAGTGCGTTGCAGCGCGAACACACGGCGTTCTTGCCGAGCACGAGCGGCTGCCAGCCGAGCACGTCGTCGAGTGCTGCACTGGACGGTTCGCGTTTCGGCGCTCCACCCCGCGCCGCCTTGGCGACCGCGTGACTGTCTGCGACCACGCCATCGACCAAGCCGAACGTCCGGTTGAGGACGTTGCGCACCAGGTTCGACACGCTGACCCCCAGCTCCTCGGCGCGGACGCGGAGCTGGTTCTCGAGAGACTCGGGTACCCGCGTGTGGATCACGCGTTCCTTCTTCTCGACGTCATCCTCGTCGTCCACGGGTTCTGACTTCTTGCGTGTCACGATGTGACACACTCTGTATCACGTCGTGACACGTGTCAAGTGGTGTGCAAGAACGCCGCGAGCTCACTCCGTCCTGCCGGTACCCGCGTTCGTCCGATCACGGCAACGATCGCGCGCAACTCCTCGACGCTCGCGAATCGATCGCGCGGCTCGATCGCCAAGGCCTTCAACGCGACCGCGCGGACGTCGGGCAACAGCGCGGCGAGCGATGGAGCGCCGGCGCGGATCGAGTCGAGCACGGCCCATGGGGTCTCGCCGGCAAACGGTCGCTTGCCGGTGAGCAACTCGACGAGCATGACGCCGAGCCCGAACTGATCGGCCGCCGCGGTGACCGGCTCTCCCGCGAGCTGCTCCGGTGCCATGTAGCTGTAGCGACCCTTGCGCGTCCCCGCCGCCGTTCGATCGGCGAGCGCAGTCGCCTTCGCGACACCGAAGTCCGCGAGCTTGACGTCGCCGGTCGACGACACGAGCACGTTCGCGGGACCGACATCGCGATGGACGATCGCGAGCGGCAACCCGCGCTTGTCGCGGGCGGCATGCAGATGCGCGAGGCCGGCGGCGACCTCCCCGACGAGGAACAGCACGAGAGACTCGTGAAGTGGGCCTTTGACGTGCCGTGCGAGATCGCCGCGATCGACGTACTCGAGCACGACGTAGTAGCCACCGTCCGACGTGCCGAGACCGAGCACGCCGACCAGGTTCGCGTGATGCAATGCCCCACCGATCACCGCCTCGCGGATCAGGGCGCGCTCGAGCTCTGGTTCGTCCGCCAGCTCCGGGGCCACGGTCTTGATCGCGACCTCGCGCTCGAACCCGCTCGCCCCGTGGGCGATCGCGAGGTGAACCTCGGCCATGCCGCCGCGTCCGAGCAAGCGCACCACCTGATACGGGCCGATCGAGGTACGGTTCATAAAGCGTGACGCGAGCAGCGACAGTCTACAGCGACATCCTCGACGGCGGCAGCGGGCGGTTGCATTGCCAGCTGGTCGTCGTCGACGGACCGGATCGCGGGCGGGCGTGCCGGATCGCCAGCAAGCAGGTCGTGATCGGCACCGATCCGACGTGCGATCTGGTGCTGTCGGACGATCGCGTGTCGGGACGACATGTCTCGCTGACCGCCGCCGCCTCGCGGTTCGCGGTGCACGATCTCGAGAGCACGAATGGCACCTGGTACGAGGGCTCGCGGATCAGCGGGATCACCATCCCGGCGGGATCCACGCTGTTGATCGGCAAGACCGCGCTGCGGATCGAGCCCGAGGCTCAGCCTCTCGACATCGCCCCGAGCCAGCAGCGGCGGTTCGGCGAGCTGGTCGGCGAGAGCCTGGCGATGCGCGAGGTGTTCGCGGTGCTCGAGCGGATCGCGGTCTCCGATGCGACGCTGCTCGTCGAGGGCGAGACGGGCACGGGTAAGGAGCTCGTCGCACGTGCGATGCACGAAGCGTCGGCGCGGCGGCGCGGGCCCTTCGTCGCCGTCGATTGCGGCGCGCTGCCGGAGAACCTCCTCGAGAGCGAGCTGTTCGGCCATGTCCGCGGTGCGTTCACCGGTGCGGCGAATGCGCGCAACGGGATGATCGTCCGCGCCGACGGCGGGACGCTGTTCCTCGACGAGCTGGGCCGGATCTCGCCGACGCTGCAGGCGCGGTTGTTGCGCGTGCTCGAGGAGCGCAACGTGCGACCGCTCGGCGGAGATACCGAGCGCGCCGTCGACGTTCGCGTGATCGCCGCGTCGCGCGACGATCTCGATACCGAGGTCGCCGCCGGACGGTTTCGCCCGGATCTGCTGTATCGCCTCGCCGTCGTGCGCATCGAGTTGCCGGCGCTGCGCACGCGGCGCGAGGACATCCCGATCCTGACCCGCGAGCTGCTGCGTCGCCGCGGTCTCGTCGACGAAGCGCCGGCCGGCGGCAACCTCGATCGGCTGATCGCTCACACGTGGCCCGGCAACGTCCGCGAGTTGCGCAACGTGATCGACCGCGCGATCGCCCTCGCCCCGGGGGCGCAGCGCTTCAGCGATCTCGCGATCCGGATCGACGCAGGTCCGATCGCCGGCGAAGCGCTCGCGGTGCGCAGCGACCTGCCGTTCGCCGAGGCGAAGACCGCCGTGCTGCACGACTTCGAGCGGCGCTACCTCGCCGACATCCTCGCGCGCACGCAGGGCAACCTGTCCGCGGCGTCGCGCGAGTCCGGAGTCGACCGCAAACATCTCCGGACGCTCGCGCGCAAGCACGGCCTCGTCGACGGCCCCCAAGACGACGACTAGCAAGCCCTCACCACGACCGCCGAGATGTTGTCGCGCGAGCCCGCCTCGAACGCCGCGGCGACCAGCCGGCGACAGACATCCGCGATCGAGTGGCCATGCGTCACCGGATCGAGCAGCGCCGCCATCTCCGCCGGCTCGAGCCCCTCGTACAGACCGTCGCTGCACAGCAGATAGACGTCGCCCGACACCGCCAGCGAGCTCTGCACATCTGCGTCCGCACTGCCGAGGCCGAGGGCGCGCGTGATGATGTGGCGGTAAGGGAAGTTCGCATCGATCACCATGCCCGCCGCGATCATCTGGTTCGCGAGCGAGTGATCCGCGGTGAGCTGCGAGAGCGCGCCGTCGCGCAGGCGATAGACCCGGCTGTCGCCGCAATGTCCGATCACGATGCGGTTGTCGATCGACTTTGTGCCCGCCGGGAACTGGACGAGCGCGACCGTCGAGCCCATCGAGTCGTGGATCCCGGCGCGGCGCGCGACGATCCGATCGTGCGCGAGCTTGGTGGCGACGATCACGAGGTTCTCGTCGATGCTGCGCCCGCGATCGATCGCGTACGGCCACGTCACGTCGTTATCGCTCGCGGTGCGGCGCACCAGGTCCGAGATGGTCTCGACCGCGACCGAGCTCGCGATCTCGCCACCCTCGTACCCGCCGAGACCGTCGGCGACCACGAACAGGCCGAGCTCGGGGCGCGCACACACGGCGTCCTCGTTATTGTTGCGGCGACCGGCGATCGAGAGGGCAAAGGCATCGAGCTGCATGCCCCTTCCTTCAGCGCGCGGCGTGCCATCTCCAACCAGGGATTGGGAAATGCCCGCCTGGGGCGGCGAGACCTCAACTCGCGGTTCCCGGTGGGGTACGATCGGGTCCGATGCCTCGGCTCGGCGAGATGCTGGTGGACGACGGCCTGCTCGAGAAGGAACACGTCTCGGAGGCGCTGCGTGCCCAGGTCATGTGGGGCGGTCGCCTCGGCACGAACCTGGTCGAGCTCGGCTACATCTCACTCGACGATCTGACGAAGGCCCTCGGGCGTCTCCACGAGCTTCCGGCCGCGCTCAAGTCGCACTTCTCGCGCGCGGAACCGGATCTGCAGCGACGGCTGTCGGCCCGGCTCGCGGAGAAGCACACCTGCGTCCCGCTGGTCCGCGCGGGGAAGCGGATCGTCATCGCGTCGCTTAGCCCTCTGACGCCGGCGGCGCAGAAAGAGATCAGCAACGAGGTCGGCTGCACGCCGCAGCTGCTGGTCCAGTCGATCGGCGCCGAGCTGCGCATTCGCTTCCAGCTCGAGAAGATCTACCGCATCGAGCGCGATCCTCGCTTCCTCCGTGCGAACGGCACGCGCAGCGAAGACTCGCAGGTCTTCCAGCTCGCGCCGAAGATCGATCCGGCGCTCGAAGCGAAGCTGATGTCCGACGAGGTGTCGGTCGTCGACGGCATCCCGCAACCGGTTGCGCGGCCCAACATGCCCGGGGAAGACAACTCGGATGCGTTGCCAGAGAGCACGCCGGAGCCGCCGTACGATCCGATCGCGGGCGAGCGACGCCGCTATCTCAAGACGCTGTCCGATCTGTTGAAGGAGACCGGAGAGCACAAGGATGCGGTGCTGCGTGCGAGCCGCCTGGCGAAGCGCAAGAAGGACGTGTTCCGCGATCTGCAGAACGCGACGCAGCGGATCTTCGCCGGTGCGGATCGCGAAGCCGTCGCGGGTCGAGCCATCGATGCAGTCGAGTCGCTGATCAAGCTCGCGTCGGCGTCGATGCTGCTGGTGATCCGCGGCAAGGCAGCGGTGTCATGGCTCGGTTTCGCGCGTGACGGCACCGAGCTGCCGGCGATCGCCGTCCCCCTCGAGCACCACGGCCTGTTTCCGTCGGCGATCAACCGCAAGATCACGATGCGCGGTGAATCGGGCAACCTGAACGCGCTCGACTATCTGCTGCTCGCATCGCTCGGCTCGCGGTTCGGCGACCTGGTGGTCACACCGATCAAGGTCGGCGAGCACATCATCGCGATGTTCGCAGCGGCGAAGCCGAGCGGTGTGCGCCTCGACGGGCTCGAAGAGATCGCCGAAGCCTGCGGCGCCGGCTTCGCGCGCCTGATGCGCGACGCTTCGAAGTAGTCAGCCGAGCGTCGCGTACAGCGCGACGCCGCCGCCGATCACGACGAGCAGCACGATCAAGATCGCGACAGGAAACCCGCCCGGCTTGCGAATGCTCGCGGTGTCTCCCGGCGAGGGACCGGCCAGCTTCTCCGCGAACCTCGCTTGCGTTTCGGGGAGCACGATCTCTGCGCCCGACGCCACCACCGACGCGGCCTCGACGGTTGGCACAGGTGCCAGCTCCGGTAGCGGCGCCGAGCGCGTCTTGAGCTCGCCCGACGTCACCCCACCCACATCGCCAGCGACCTCGCCCTGGAACACCGGGATCCCCTGCTCCGTCGGGATCGAGCCGCGCGACGTACCACCCATCACCATCTCGAACGCCCGCGCGATCTCGCGCATCGATGCGTAGCGGTCCTCCGGCGCCTTCGACAACAAGCGCCCGAGCATGACGTCGAGGGCCGGTGGAACGTCCGGCATCATCGAGCGTGCCGAGGGCGGTCGTGCCGACAAGTGCTTCGCGCGAATCTCCTCGGGCTTCCCCTGATAGGGCGGCTTGCCAGTGGCCATCTCGAACACCACGCAGCCGAGCGAGTAGGCATCGATCCGCCAGTCCGACGCGTTCGCGCTCCACACCTCGGGTGCGGTGTAGACCGGGGCGACCGGGATCCCGGATGCGCGTTTCGCGACGGCCGCGGCGACCTCGAGCATCTTGACCGGTTCTCTCGCCAGCGCGCCTTGCGGGAGCAAGAACACGCAGCTCGATTTGAGATCGCCGTGGACGAGACCCTCGTCGTGAACTGCTGCGAGGGCATTCGCGAGCTGCCGCGCGATCTCACCGATCTGCGTGATCGAGAGCCGACCGAGATCGGTGATCCGCTTCGCGAGCGACTCGCCCTCGATCGGCGCCATCGCCACGTACGACCGCCCTGCCCCGTCGACGCCGACGTCGAGGATCGGGATCAGCCCGGGCTGCTTGAGCGCCTGCAGCTTGCGCGTGGCCTCGAGGTACGCCGCCGTCGCCTCGGGGTTGATCTGCGGCGTCACGATCTCGATCACCGCCCGTGCGTTGGTGCCGGTGTGCTCGGCAGAGAACATCTCGCCAACACCACCGGTACCGAGCGCGGCGGTGATCTTGTACTCGCCGACGGTCTCGCCGATCACGGACGGTCAGGATATCACGCAGCTCGCAGAAACAGCCGGTTTGCGCCTACTTGCTGACCGGAATGGCCGCGCGCGTTGGCACGCCGAGCTCTACTTCACGCGGCTCGACGAGGCGTCGCCAGATCACGTCGAGGACCCCGCAGCATCTCGCGAGCGCTAGCGCGGGGGCTTCACGTTGATCGTGCCGCGGATACAGCGGATCCCGATCGTCGCTGCGGCCACGGTCTCGGCCGACGGACGGTCACCCGCACTCGCGACGGTCGGCTTCGACAGCGGGTTCTTCACCGCCGCCATCCGCGCCGCGGCGTTCGCCATCTTCGTGGTGCCGCCGAGGACGACCGCGAGCCCTTCGCTCACCGTCGACGTCCAGTCGCGGAACACAACCTCGCCCGCGACGGGCCAGCCGATCCGCCAGCCGCCTTCGGCCAGCGTCAGCCACTCGTCCTTGGTCGGCAGCTTGCCATCGACGGCCGCACAGAACGCCTGCGCTTGCTCGTGGGTCACCCAGCCGACCGGCGCGTCCGGTCGATCGTCGGCGAACCAATCCTTGAGCGGCGTCGCCTCCGTCCGCGCCGCCTCGGAGAGCGCGCCGAGGTAGCTCTTGTAGTCGCCGCGCGTCGCCTGCTTGATCATCACCTTGCCGGCCGCCAGATCGACGAACTGCGGCTTCTCCCACGTTGGTCCTGCATCGGGCGGCGTCACCGTCGCCGCGTCGGGCGAGCTCGCGACCGTGGCATCCGGTTCCGGCTTCGGTGCGGCATCCGCCGGCGCCACCACCTTCTTGGAACCGCCGGGCCGCGTGACCGCGAACAGGATGATGCCACCAACAACGACGAGCCCACCGATCGCGTAGAGCGGCGCGCGCGACTTGGTCACCGTTTGCGTCGATCCCGTCGCCGACGACAGCGTGGTGTGCGGTCGCTGCTGCCCATCCGTCGACGACGACTGCGCGATGGCAGACCGCTCCACCGGCATCACCGGCGTGGTCGGGGCGACCGGCAGCGGCGCATGCTGTTGCGGCGTCTGCTGTCCGATCGGTGTGGGGTGATGCACGTCGACACCGTAGGTCGGCGCATTCGGCGCGACCGTCGGAGCAACCTGCGCCGGCGTTGCCTGCACCGACGACGCGACATGCGGCAGCGTCGCGAGCTCGCCGAGCACCCGCACGACATCGCGTAGCGTGGGCCGGCCGTCCGCGGACTTCGAGAGCATGCTGTCGATCAACACCTCGAGCTGTGCCGGAAACGCGGGGGTGATCGTCCGGAGCTTCGGCGGCTGTTGCGACAGGTGGGCGCCGCAGGCCTGCGCGAACGAGTCGGTGACGAACGGCGTGCGGCCGGTCGCCATCTCGAACAGCACGCAGCCGAGCGAGTAGACGTCGGCGCGTGCATCGACCTTGCCGGCATCCCCCCACTGCTCCGGCGCCATGTACGCCGGGGTTCCCATCGTCCCGACCGTCTGTGGCTTGCCAGCAGCAGTCCCACCCGTCAGCTTCGCGATGCCGAAGTCGAGGATCTTGACGCGCTCGCCGCTCGCGAGCTCGGAATCCGTGACGAGGAAGATGTTGTCGGGCTTGAGATCGCGATGCGTGATGCCCGCGGTGTGCGTGGCCTCGAGGACACCGCACGTCTGCTTCCCGATATCGCACAACTGCGCCAGCGGCATCGCACCGCGATGAATCCGCGCCGACAGCGTCTCGCCGTCGAGGAACTCCATCACCAGGTACGCGTGACCGGTGGTGTGGAAGCCGACGTCGAAGATCTTCACCGTGCCGGCGTGCTTGATCTTCGAGACAGCGCGCGCCTCGTTGAAGAAGCGATCGACGTGTGCGCGATCGACCGAGATCTCCGGACGCAACATCTTGATCGCGACCTTGGTCTCGATGTTCCGCTGCTCCGCGACGAACACCTCGCCCATGCCGCCCGCACCGAGCTTGCCCGTGATGCGGAAGTTACCGATCGTCTCGCCGATCACCGTCGTCCAGCGTACCAGAACCCGGCCAGTGCTATCGTCCGACGCATGGACGTGATCGACGCGATCGGCAATACACCGCTGATCGAGCTGAAGCGCGTGGCCGCCGGCTTGCCGGTCAAGGTGTTCATCAAGTGCGAGCACCAGAACCCCGGCGGTAGCGTCAAGGATCGGACCGCGCGCGCGATCGTCCTCGACGCCGAGGAGCGCGGCCTGCTGAAGCCGGGCGCGACGATGATCGAAGGCACCGCCGGCAACACCGGTGTGGGTCTCGCACTGCTCGCGAGCGCGCGCGGCTATCGCCTGATCTGCGTGCTCCCCGAGAAGATGGCGTTCGACAAGCGCATCGCGCTTCGCCAGCTCGGCTCGGAGATCATCATCACGCCGAACGGCCCCCTCAGCGCGCCGCACAATTTTCGTACGCTGGCGGCACGGCTCGCCGAACAGCACGGCTACTTCCTGACCAACCAGTTCCACAACGCCGCGAACCTCGGCGCGCACTACGGCACCTCGAAGTACAAGGGCACCGGCGAGGAGATCCTCGAGCAGATCCAGGCGGCCGGCTACGACAAGCCCGGCGCATTCGTGTGCTCGTCGGGCACCGGCGGGACGATCAGCGGCGCGGGTCGGCGACTGAAGGAGAAGGATGCGGACATCAAGGTCGTGCTCGCGGATCCACAAGGCAGCTCGATCGCGAGCTGGATCAACACCGGCGTGCTCGGCCCCGACGGCCCGACGTTGATCGAGGGCATCGGCTCGGGATCGATCGCCGGCAATCTGCATCGCCAATGGATCGACTCGGCGGAGACGGTGAGCGATGACGAAGCCTTCGCGATGGTCGAGCGCCTCGTCAAAGAAGAGGGCCTCACCATCGGCGGCTCGACGGGTGTCAACGTGGTCGCCGCGCTGCGCGTCGCGGCACGCGGTGGCCTGCCTGGTCCGGTCGTCACGATCGCGTGCGATCAGTGGGACCGCTACAAATCGACGGTGTGGATGAAGGCATGGATGGAACGCGAAGCCAGCGTGATCACGACGCTGGACAAGGAAGGAAACCGACTATGAGGAACTTGTTAGCCCGCCCGTTGATAGCCGCCATCGCCCTGTTATGTGCAGTCCCGAGCGCCGCCGACGCGTTCTGCGGCTTCTATGTCGCGCCCGGCGATCAACAACTCGCCGCCGATGCGACGCAGGTCGTGTTGATGCGCAAGGGCACGCGCACCGTCCTGTCGATGATGAACAACTACAAGGGGCCGACGTCGGAGTTCGCGATGGTCATCCCGGTACCCGTCGTGCTCAAGGAGGGGGACGTCAAGACCCTCCCCAAGGAGGTGTTCGCAAACGTCGAGCGCATGGGAGCGCCACGGCTCGTCGAGTACTGGGAGCAGGATCCGTGTCGGCCCGAGCCCAAGTACGACGAGATGGCCCAGCCGATGACTGCCACACGCCGGGCTCCGGCGAAGATCCCGGGTGCAGCGCCCGATCTCGGCGTCACCGTCGAGGCGCAGTTCGCCGTCGGTGAATACAAGATCGTGATCCTGTCGGCGAAGGAAGCCACGGGCCTCGACACCTGGCTGCGCCGCGAGAAATACAACATCCCCAAGGGCGCCGAGCCGCTGCTGCGGCCGTACGTCGAGAGCGGGATGAAGTTCTTCGTCGCGAAGGTCGACCCGAAGAAGGTGAAGTTCGTCGACGGTCGCGCGGATCTCTCTCCGCTGCGCTTCCACTACGATCACGATCGCTTCGAGCTGCCGATCCGGCTCGGCCTCGCCAACTCGACGGGCACACAGGATCTGATCGTCAGCATCCTCGCGCCCGGCCAGCGCTACGAGACCGCCAACTACAAGAACGTGTTCATCCCGACGAACCTCGACGTCACCAACGATGTCCGCGCTCGGTTCGGCGCGTTCTATGCGTCGCTGTTCGATCGCACGCTCGAGAAGCACCCCGGCTCGGTGGTCACCGAGTACGCGTGGCAGGCGTCGACCTGCGATCCGTGCCCGGGCCCGCAACTCAACGGCAACGACTTCATGACGCTCGGCGCCGACGTGCTCGACGGTCAGGCCTCGCAACAGATCGCCACGCCGCCCGCGGGTGGTGCCCCGAACCCGAACATGCGCCGCCCGATGCCGCGCCCGCGCAGCTGGGGCAACGACTTCGTGCTGACGCGTCTGCACGCGCGCTACGGCAAGGAGATCAAGGACGACCTGGTGTTCAAGGCCGCGCCGCCGATCGTCGGTGGTCGCGAGTTCCTCACCGACGGCAAGAAGCTCGAGGAAGGTGCGAAGTCCTCGAGCATGAACAACTTCCAGGGTCGCTATGCGATCCGTCATCGCTGGACCGGGCCGGTGTCGTGTCAGAGCCCGCGCCGCGGCGTCTGGGGCGGTCCGCCGAACGGTCGTGCCCCGCAGCCTTCGGCGGCGCTCAACCTCGCGTTCGCACCGCGTGGTCAGGTCAAGCTCGACAAGTCGATCAAGCAAGACGTGCCGGAGATCGGGCTACGCAAGGGCGTGCTCGAGCCGATCAAGAGGAAGTAGTCACATCGCCATGGCGATGTCGTGCTCGCCCCAGTCGAGCGAGCTCGACGTCGTGCCGTCGGACTTCGCGATGTTGCCGCCCACCAGGGTGCCGTCGCGCACGCAGAACATCCAACTGCCCGACTGCCCCATGCCGCCGGATTCTTGTCGCACGCACCAGCGGCCCGGCTGTTCGCTGCTGACCGCGCTGGTCGATGCGCCTTCGGCGAACTCCTGCATCGAGGCCCGCTCGTGCGGCGGTTCGTCGAGGAGACGCGCCTTGGGATCCAGCGTGGCGCTCTCTTCATACAGTTGCCACAGTCCGTCGCGGGTCGCGGCAAACTCCATCGGCATGTAGCCGAGCTTGGCAGAGCACGTCAGCCGCGCGTTGCGCCCGTTCGGTCGCGGCCCCGCGAAGCTGACCTCGCAGATCAAGGTGTCGACCTCGACGGTCTCCGTCGGTTTCGCATCGGGCTCGCCGCTGTGATCGAAGACGACAACCGTGCGCTTCGACGCGAACGTCCACTTGGTACCCTGCACGAACAGCTTCGCGACGGAGGCCGGAACCTCCGACACGACCGGCGCGGACGTCGTCGCTTGCGAACCCGCACATCCCGTCACCAACAACGCGACCAGTCTCATGACGCGGTTGTAGTCACAGAGCACCGCTGCTGCAACGGCAGGTGCTTCACGGCTGGTTGCCCGTGAGGCTCGGCAACTCCTCGAGGTTCGGCACCAGGATGATCTCGATCCGGCGGTTGAGCTCGCGGTTGGGCTCGGAGTCGTTCGGCGACACCGGATCGAACTCGCCGTAGCCCGACGCGGCGAGGCTCTTCGCCGGGAACTGCTGCTTGATCATGAACTGGACGACGCTGTTCGCGCGCGCCGTCGACAGGTACCAGTTGTTCTTGAACTGCGCGGTCTTGATCGGCTGGCTGTCGGTGTGACCGGCGACGACGAACCGTCGATCCTTGAACTGCATCAAGATCGCGACGACCTCGGTCAGCGCCTTCTCGCCGTCCTTCGACAGATCCGCCGAGCCACTCGGGAACAAGATTCCCGACGGCAGCTTGAGCGTCATCTGACCGTTGCGGAACACCACCTGCAACTTGCCGGTGTCGACGAGCGCGCGGAACTTGTCCTGCAGCGCCTTGTACGCGGCGATCCGCTTCTCGGCTGCCTCCTTCTGACGGCGCAGCTCGGCGAGCTCTGCTTCGGTGGCCGCCTTCTCCTTCGTGACCTTGCCGATCTCGGCCTTGGTGGTCTCGTCGAGCAAACCGAGCTGCCCCTGCAGCTCCTTGATCTTGTCGGCGAGCGTCTTCTCGGTCGCCGCCGACTTCGTCTGGTGGTCGGCCATCTCGGCCTTGAGCCGCGCATTCTCGTCGAGCGACTTCTTGTAGGTCGACTTCTTGACGCAACCGGTGAGTGCGAGAGCCAGGAGCAGATACCGCAGCGAGTGCATGGCGCGGAGGGTATCGAACACCGGGCGCGCAGATCGAGATCCACGATGGATTCGCGATCCTTCAATGACCTCGACGCCTTGCGCGTCATCTGGTTCATAAAAAACGAACGTTTGCTTTTTACTGATGCGATCTGTTATCTCGCTGGGGTGCCGGTTCGTCGCACTCTCAAACCCTCCACCGATCGCATCCTCGAGTCCGCCGAGGCGACGTTCGCCAAGCACGGCTATGCCGAGGTCTCGCTCCGGCAACTGATGGCCGCGGCCGGAGTATCGACCACGGCGTTCTACGCGCGCTTCGATTCGAAGGAAGCCGTGATGGCAGCGCTGGTCACGCGGTTGTTCGGCGACCTCTATGCCGCGGCACCCGCGATGCTCGATCGCGCGCGCGATCTCGAGACCGGCATCGAGGTCGGGGTCGATCTGCTGTGCGATCTGTTCGGCCCGCGGCAGGCGCTCGTGCGGATGATCCTGTCGGAGG
>JBBQJJ010000009.1:0-44317 GCA_038325805.1 Haliangiales bacterium | reverse complement strand
CAACACCACGAGCGATCCGGACACGCCCATCCGCCGCACGATCACGTTGACCAGCGCGACCTGGACGATCAGCGAGACGACGTTAAGTGCGAAGGCGATCGCCCCGAAGTACATCCCTAGCTCGGAGGCCGGGACATCCTGGGCGATCGTGCTCTTGAACAGGTAATCCGCGACGGTGACGCACGCGGTGCCAGTGATCATCAGCAGGACGACCCGGCGCGCGTAGGGATGGCGCGTGACGAACCGAGCGTGGTTGGCGAAGCCCGACGCGACCTCGCCCGACTCGGTGCGGGTCGCCGGTGTGTGCCGCGTGATTCGCAGCGGGAGCATCGACGTGATCAGGAAGCCGATCGCTGAACCGAGGACCAGGTGACGCGCGTCGATCCACATCGTCAACAGACTCGCGGCGCCGCTGCCGATCAGCGCGCCGACCACGCTGCCCGCACCGATCAACCCGTACAACCGCCTGGCTTGCGTGATCGAGAAGATGTTCCCGAGCAGGGTCCAGAAGTGCGCGATGATCAGCGTGGTCAGGACGCCCGACCAGACATACAGCGCGTAGAGGCCGGCCGAGCCGAGCAGCGGGAGGAGTAGCCAGAACGCGAAGGTGATCGCGCCGGCCGTCGCGGTCCACACCGTGAGTGCGTTGCGGTTGCTGATGCGTCCGGAGATCCGGTGCTGAAGATTCGCGAACAGCAGCGACAACACCGCGATCGAGATGAACACCCACGGCAGGTGCGTCGCGGGGACCTTCGCGAGGAACAGCGCATCGCGCGCGGTCTCGAGCATCGTGTGGCTCGCCACGAAGCCGAGCAGCGTGAGAAACGCTGCATACGTCTCCCGCCGCTCGTCCGGCCGCACCACCAGACTCGGTTTCCACATCTTACTCGGCACCTCCCTCCCGACTATCTCACGCGCGCGTGCCACCGCGAGCAGCCCGGCGAGCACCGTCAGGATGAGCGCGAGGTCGCGCAGGGAAGGAACGGCAATCTCCGCCAAGCCGCGGTGGCGGGCGGACCGCCCATGTGACCTCCCTGGATCGCTAGTGCCCACCGGGGCGTAGACGAACCGTCAGGGTCTCCATGGATCCACTGGCGAGAGCAAACCTCGCGCCTGCGATGGTCTGTACCATGCAGTCGAGCGACGATGACGACGCAGGGTGATGATCAGCCGGGCGCGGCGAGGGTGGCGCTGGTCGGCGCGCTCGTGGTGATCGCGAGCTTCGTGGGTGGCAAGGCTGCCCGCGACGCGATCCTGCTGTCGAACTTCGCCGTCACCGACCTCCCACTGTTCGTCGGTGCCGCCGCGATCACCTCGCTGCCGATCGTGTTGCTGGTCGGCCGGCTGTTCGCGCGTCACGGGCCGCGTGGCCTGGTGCCCGCACTCGGCGCGTTGAGCGCGTCCCTGCTGTTCGCGGAGTGGGTGCTCTACGACTACGCACCGCGGCTTGGCGCCGTCGTGATCTTCTTCCACCTGACGCTGTTCGGCGCAGTCCTGGTCTCGGGCTTCTGGTCGATCGTCAACGAGCGCTTCGACGCTCGCACGGCACGGAAATACATCGGCCGGATCGGGGTCGGCGCGACGGTCGGCGGCATCGTCGGTGGCCTGATCGTCGAGCGCGCGTCGGTCTACCTCGAGCCGAGCGCGATCCTGCTCGTGCTCGCGGGCTTGCAGCTGATCTGCGTCGTCCTCCAGGTCGCGCTGTCACGCGGCTCGCCGCACATCGCACCACCCGCCGTGACCACCGGTGAGTCTGCCGCCCTCAAGGTGGTCGTCAAGACGCCGCTGCTCCGCAACCTCGCGATATTCGTCATCCTCGGTGCGATCGCCGCGACCGCGCTGGACTACGTGTTCAAGGCGCGGGTGGTGGAGGCCTCGGGGAGCGAGGGGCCGCTGCGGTTCTTCGCGATCTACTACACCGCGACCAACATCCTCACCGCGGTCGCGCAGGTGGTGCTCGCCCGGGTCACGCTCGAGAAGCTCGGCGTGGCACGTAGCATCTCGACGTTGCCGGCGGCCGTGACCTTCGCAACCGCGAGCGCGTTGGTGTTCCCGGGCCTGACGTCGACGGTGATCGCGCGCAGCAGCGAGATGATCGTGCGCAGCTCGCTGTATCGTGCGGCGTACGAGCTGGTGTACACGCCGCTCGCCGAGCAGACCAAGCGCGCCACCAAGGTGATCCTCGACGTCGGCGCGGAGCGGATCGGCGATCTGCTCGGTGCGCAGCTGGTAGGGCTCCTGCTGTATCTCGCCGTGCCGTACGAGACCCTGATCGTCGCCGGTCTGCTCGCCGCGGTCGCGGCGTTGTGCGTCGGGGCGGCCCTGCCACGCTCCTACACGCGCGCGCTCGAACAGAGCTTGGAAGGTCGCGCGCCCGACGCGCCACCCGACGATGACACCGGTTGGTCGACGGTCGGGTTGTCGAGGGTCACGCTCACCGACGCCGGCGATCAGACCGCGATGTCACTGCTCGATCTGCGCGCGTCGGGCCTCGCGCGCCGGATCCCGTCGCTCGCCGCTGCTTCCACCAAGGCGGTGATCACGAAGGCCCCGATCGCGACTCACGGCGGCGGGCTCGACGCGACGCTCGGCCGGATCACCGATCTGCGTTCGAGCGATGCCACCCGGGTGAAGCGAGCACTGCAAGGAGCCCTGCCGCGCGAGCTCGTCCCGCAGGTGGTGACGCTCCTCGCGTGGGATCAGGTGGCGGGCGATGCCACCAAGGCACTCCGCGCGGTGGTGCCGCGGTGTACGGGCATGCTCGTCGACACGCTGCTCGATCCGATGCAGGAGTTCGCGATCCGGCGGCGCCTCCCCGCGATCCTCGAGGTCGGCGAGCCCGCGCTCGCGATCTGGGGCCTGCGACGCGCGCTCGCGGACAGTCGCTTCGAAGTTCGTTACCGCTGCGCGAAGGCACTCGCGCATCTCCGCACCAACCACGAGCTCGAGATCGAGGAGCCCGAGGTGTTCGCGGCGATCGAGCGCGAGCTGGCCGTCGAGAGTCATGTCTGGCAGGGCCATCGCCTGCTCGATCCGATGCCGCAGGACAGCGACGAGCAGGTCCTCGACGGTACGCAGAGCTCCAGCTCCCGTGCGCTCGAGCACGTGTTCACACTCCTCGGGCTGACGCTGCCGCAGGGTCCGGTGCGGATCGCGCTGCAGGCGCTCCACACGCACGACCGCGTGCTGCGGGCGACCGCGCTAGAGTATCTCGAGAGTGTGCTGCCGGCACCGCTGCGTGCGCTGTTGTGGCCCCACCTCGAGTCCGCACTGGATAGCGAGGAGGATGCGCTCGCATCCCTGATCCCGAGCCTCGGAACAGACGACACCACCTGGCCAAAGCTCAAAGCCGCGATGGAGGCTGCGCTGTTCGAGGTGCTCTCGCGGCCCGGCTTCCTCGATCGCAACGCGCCGAGCCTCGAGACCCGCAAGACGATCGTGGATACGATCATGACGCGGCTGTCCGAGGACAACTTTCGTAGGTTGCGACGCTATCTCGACATCCAGCGCAACGATCCGCGCGCGCAGTTCACGCTGTGGCTGAGGACCGAGGCAAAGCGCGTGGGGCGCGCGCATCTCCGCGGCGTCGCCGTGGCGGCCGAGGAGGCAAACGGGGAGATCGAAGCGCGACCGCGCGACGAGATCGCGGCCGAGCTGATGCTGTCGCGGCCGTCGGTCCTCGCGATGCTCGAAGGCCAGAACAAGAAGTGACTGCGATCGTTTCCCGCCGGCTTCGCCAACCCGGTCCTGCTCGATGTCGATGGCTTCAGAAAGGTCGCGGATGAAGTCGATGGTTGCAGTCCTCCTGCTCGCCGGATCCGTCAACGCCGATCCCTTCCGCCACGAGCATGCCGAACGGCACGAGGAGCATCTCTACGGCGAGCACGATGCGTGCGCATACGAGCTCGTCGATCCGGTGCCGACGCCGCTGCTCGATGCCGGGCTCGACGATCAACGCGCAGCATGCCTGCGCACCGAGATCGGCCTGTCGACCACCACGCACTTCTCGATCGATCCCGAGGAGTCTGACGGCCACGTCGGCGGCGATGCGATCCTCGACGTTCGCCACGTCTTTCATCGCGAGCTCGAGCTCGGCGCGCGCCTGCGCGTGATCGACATCGGCTACGTCCAGACCGCAGTCAACAAGCAGCTCGAGACCCAGTACGGACCGTTGATCGTGTCAGCCGCGTGGGGCCGCAAGCTGGCGCCGAGTGCGCGCTTCGCCGTCGTCGCGACCGCCGAGCTCCCGTATACGCGCGACGAGACCGACACCGTGCACACCGGCGGCGAGCTCACCGCGCTGGTCACCGGCGGACTCTCCGAGCAGTGGACCCTCCACGCCAGGCTCGGCGCGATCGGTGCGGTCGCTGATTCCGAACAAGGCACGTCGAAGCGGCTCGCGATGCGTGCAGGTGTCGACCTCGGCTGGCGCTCCGCCGGGAGCCGGATCGGGCTGCTCACCGGCATCGAGACCCAGGCCGGGTTCACGGGTGGCCTCGACACCGTCCTGCTGCGCGAAGGGTTCCAGCTCCACGTCGGGCAGCTCTACCGTGTGATCACCGGGCTCGGGATCCGTCTCACCGGCGAGGATCCCACGAACGTGATCTTTGTCCTCGGTGCTGCGCGCGAGTTGTGATGCTACCCTCGACGCCGTGAAGGACGCGACCTCACGTCTCGCGGCACTCGTCGAGCAAGTCCGGAAGGATCCGGCGTCGCTCGCGGCGAGTCGTGCTCGAGGGGATGCGCTCGCGTGCGAGATCGAAGGCGACGTCGCGTTCGAGTGGCGGATGCTGGTGATGCGCACGGTGATCTCGGCGCCGCCGGATGGCGATGCCGTGCGCGAGCTGTACGGCGAGATCGTCGATCGCTATCGCGACGATCCGAAACGGATGGCGGGACTCAAGCCGCTCGGCGACGAGATCCGCAAGCTCGAGGCCGATGGCACGCTGCCGAGCGTGCTGGTCGCGCGCAGCGATCGCCGCTCGCGTCCGGTGACGAAGCCCTAAGGTTTCTTCGCCCTGGCGATCCCGCGCTCGATCTCCTCGACCAGCGCATCGAACACGCGCTGCAGCTGATTCGCTCGCCGCCGCGCGACCCGCTTGAAGATCGCGCGAGATCCGAACCAGCTGGCACCGAGCCAGCCGAGAAGGAAGACGGGGATCAGCGGCGCGAACAGCGCGCCTCCGGCGAGGATCGGGACGATGATCGTGCCGCCACCCACCCCACCGCCGACGCCGCCGAACATCGCTCCAGCGAGGGGCCCGAGCTTGTCCGTGACCGTCAACTTCGTGCGGCCATCGCGGACCGACACCGTGGCGACCAGGAACGGCCCGGTCGACTTCGCACTCGCGGTGGCCGACCATGTCAGCGACGATTTCAGGATCTCGGTGCGACCCGAGTCGCGCAGGATCGTGCGGATCGGCTCGATCAGCTCCTCGAACTCCTCGGTGGGGAACGCGCCGTCGAGCTCTCGCACCAGCTCGAGTGTCAACGGCGAGCCAAACCACGTCGTGGAAGCGCTCGGTTGGGACATCAGCGCGATGGCGCCATC
The DNA here is from genome assembly GCA_038325805.1 of Haliangiales bacterium. GTDB lineage: Bacteria > Myxococcota_A > Polyangia > Haliangiales > Haliangiaceae > JABFXX01. Next base: position 38,766 of record JBBQJJ010000009.1, on the reverse strand, counting down.
CGAGGCCTTGACCAGCGCGGTCGACTCCCGGTGTTCCAGCTCGGAGACCCGGCGGTTGGCAGCCGCCAGCTCGGCTTCGAGGGACTCGATCCGTGCCCGATCGGCGTCGCGGTCATCCCGGTACGTCACCCGCGCCAGCCTACCAAAGGCCGTGCTATCCACGCGGCCCAAGATGTCGTTGGTCGTACTCGACGAAGTCACGCTGTTCTTCGCGGATCGAATGATCTTCGACGCGGCGTCGCTGCGCCTCGGCCACGGCGATCGGATCGGCCTGATCGGCCCCAACGGGTCGGGCAAGACCACGCTGCTCAAGATCATCGCCGGAGACCAGGAGGTCGATGACGGCCTCGTGACCCGCGCGAACAGCGTCCGGATCGGCTGGCTGCCGCAGGAGATCTCGGTCGCCGGCGGACGCTCCCTGATCGACATGATCCTGTCGAGCGTGCCGGGTCGCGCCGAGCTCGACCGTCGGCTCGCGGATGCCGAGACGCAGCTCGAAGCCGCGAGCACCAATCCCGAGACCACCGAGCAGGTGCTGCTCGATCTCGCCGCGGACGTCGCGGAGCTGCACGAGCGGATCGATCACTTCGAGCGCTACTTCGGCGAGCACGAGGCGCTCGCGATCCTCGCGGGGTTGGGCTTCGCCAGCGGCGACGAGAAGCGCGATATCGGCGAGCTGTCGGGGGGCTGGAAGATGCGCGTCGTGCTCGCGGGGCTGCTGTTCCAGCGCCCGGATGTGTTGCTGCTCGACGAGCCCACCAACCACCTCGACATGCCGTCGGTCGCGTGGTTCTCGGGATTTCTCAAGCAGTACAAGGGCGCGTTCGTCCTGATCTCGCACGATCGCGAGTTCCTCAACGAGCAGGTCGCGCGGATCGCATCGCTGGAGCTCGAGGGGCTACGCTCGTATCCCGGCAATTACGAGAAGTACCTCGAGCAGCGCGCCGAGGAGGAGACCATCCTCGAGGGCCGCGCGAAGAACCTGGCTCGCGAGCGCGAGCGACTCACCGTGTTCATCAACCGGTTCCGCGCGCAGGCCAACAAGGCTGCGGCGGTGCAGTCGCGCGTCAAGATGCTCGAGAAGATGGAGAACGTCGAGACCTACGGCAAGCGCTCGACGATGCGGTTCTCGTTCCCACCGACATCACGAACGGTCGCCGAGCCGATCAAGATCGAGGGCCTCAGGAAGGCGTACGGCGATCACATCGTGTTCCCCGGGATCGATCTCACCGTCAAGCGCGGCGAGAAGGTCGGCATCATCGGCGTCAACGGCGCCGGCAAGACCACGCTGCTACGCATGATCGCCGGCGAGCTGCCGCGCGATGGCGGCACGATCAAGATCGGTAACGACGTCCAGGTCGGCTACTACGCGCAGCACCACGCCGACACGCTCGATCTGGCGTCGACGATCTACGAGGTCGTCCAGCGCGCGTCGCCGGAGACCCCACCCGCGCGCGTGCGCTCGATCCTCGGCGCGTTCATGTTCGGCGGCGACGACACCGACAAGCCGATCAAGGTGCTGTCGGGTGGTGAGAAGGCGCGCGTCGCGCTCGCGAAGCTGCTCGTCAAGCCGGGCAACTTGTTGCTGATGGACGAGCCGACGAACCACCTCGACCTCGCATCGTCGGAGGCGTTGACGGCGTCGCTCGGCACGTATGACGGCACGCTGATCTTCGTCAGCCACAACCGCACGCTGATCCGCTCACTCGCGACCAAGATCTGGAACGTCGAGGACAAGCGCGTCGAGATCTACCCCGGCACGCTCGACGAGTACATGTACTCGATGAACCAGCGTCGGGTCGCCGTGGCTACGGCGGAGCGCGGCGACGTTCCTGGGAAGATCACCCGGGACCCGCGCGGCAACGTGATCAAGCGCGGCGGCGTCCCGATTAAGGGTTCGGGACACGGTCCCGAGAAGGACGACGAAAAGGAACGCAAGCGCCGCGAGGCGGAGTCCCGCAACGCCAGGAGCACGAAGCTCAAGCCGCTCGAGAAGAAGGTGGCCGAGCTCGAGGAGCGGATCGCCGTGCTCGAGGCCGAGCAGAAGACCCGGTCGGCCGACCTGTCCGATCCGTCGGTCTACGACGATGCAACACGTCGCAACAAACTGCTGAACGAGTTCCAGGGCGCCGCCGAAAAGCTCGAGGAGCTAAACCCTCGATGGGAAGCGGCGATGGCAGAGCTCGAAACGGCCAAGGCCGCGCTCGAATCGACGTAGACGAGGCCGCTCCATCCGACAAGTGATCGTGTAAGCTCGGCCGGTGGACCTCAGTGGTCAGCTGATTGACGGTAAGTACCAGCTCGTTTCGATCGCGGGCGAGGGCGGCATGGCGACGGTCTACAAGGCCGTGGTCCGCGGTGCCGCCGGGTTCCAGCGCACGGTCGCGGTCAAGCACATCCGGCCCGAGTACCGCGCTCTCAAGAACTACATCGACATGTTCATCGAGGAGGCGCGTGTCGGCAGCGAGCTCGCCCACCCGAACATCGTCCAGGTCCACGACTTCTGCAGCGAGGCCGGCAGCTACTACCTGGTGATGGAGTGGGTCGAAGGCATCGACCTCGGTGGCTTGATCAAGGCGGCACGCGAGCTCAACAAACCGGTGCCGTGGCCCCTCGCGGTGGCGGTCGGGATCGGCACGCTGCGTGGTCTCGGCGCTGCCCACGATCGGATCGCCCCGGACGGCACGCCTGCCCCGGTGATCCATCGCGACGTCTCGCCCCACAACGTGCTGCTCGGCATCAATGGCACCGTCAAGCTGTCGGACTTCGGCCTCGCGCGCGCGCGTGATCGCGCGGCCTCGCTGACCGCACCCGGCACGGTGAAGGGCAAGCTCTCGTACCTCGCGCCGGAGGTGACGTTCGGCAAGCCGAACTCGGTGCAGAGCGATCTGTTCGGGCTCGCGAACATCCTGTGGGAAGCGCTGTCGGGTGAGCGGCTGTTCGACGGCAGGACCGACATCGAGATCTTCAAGAAGATCCGCGCGTGCTTGGTGCCGCCGATCATCGAGCGCCGCTCCGATGTTCCGCAGGCGCTGGCGAGCGTGCTCGATGTCGCGCTGTCGCCCGATCCGAACAACCGCTACGGCAGCGCCGAGGAGTTCGCGCACGCCCTCGGCCAGGTCATGAAGCATGTGGTTGGCGTCAACCCCACGGTCGCGCTCGGTGCTGCCGTGGTCGAGGCTCGCCGCACGCTCAACGGCGATACCGATGCGATGCCGACGTCGGACTCGCTGCAGCCCCACAGATCGGGATCCGTCGAGGTCGAGTTCTCGCGTGCAGAGGTCGGGGTCGAGCCGATCGAGCTGACGGTTCGCAAGTCCGGACAGCAGGCGGCGATGAGTGACGTGGTAACCACGCCCGATCTGAAGCCGCCCAAGTCCTGAGGACGAGCTTGCGAGTCCGCTTCCGTACGAACCGATCAATCAGGGAGGGTGCAGTCGTGGCCCGCTAGCGGCACGACTGCACATCCCCATGGCTCGTTTCGCCATCGGCGACATCCAAGGCTGCATGGCCAGCCTCGATCGCCTGCTGTCGCTGATCAGCTACTCGCCATCGCGCGATCAGCTGTGGCTGGTCGGCGACCTCGTCAATCGCGGTCCACGCTCGCTCGACGTGCTGCGCTGGGCGATCGAGCACGATGACTCGATCACGTGCGTGCTCGGCAACCACGATCTGCATCTGTTGTCGCGCGTCGCCGGGGCGGCCTCCGAGAAGAAGCGCGACACGCTCGACGACGTACTGAAGGCTCCCGATCTCGATCACATCGTCGACTGGCTGCGCGCGCGTCCGCTGTTTCACGTCGACGGCGAGCTGGCGATGGTGCACGCCGGGCTGCATCCGCAGTGGGACATCGCACTCGCGCACCAGCTCGCCTCGGAGGTCAGCGCACAGCTCCGCGGACCGGGATGGCGCGCCATGCTCGCGTCGCTCGGCGGCAGCAGCACGCCCCCACGCTGGAGCCCCAAGCTCGGCGGCGGCGATCGAATGCGCGCGGTGCTCGCGTACCTGACGCGTGCGCGCACCCTCCACGCGGATGGCCGCCTCGAGCCGCACTTCGACGATCACCCATCGAAGGCACCCGCCGACGTCACGCCGTGGTTCGCGATGGCCGAGCGCGCGTGGGCGACGCACACGGTGGTGTTCGGCCACTGGGCTGCGCTCGGGCTCGACATCGGCGCGCATCACGTGGCGCTCGACACCGGCTGCGTCTGGGGCAAGTCGCTCACCGCCTACCGGCTCGACGACAAGACCGTATTTCAGGCGAAGGCCGTCGAGAGCGCGTCGTAGTCACGTCATCCGCGATCCAGAAACGCGATCCGGGCCTAGCAACCACTCGAGTAGCTCATCGACCCCGAGCTGACGATCGTGCAGCCACCTTGCGAGGTGATCGCGTCACCGCTGTAGCCGTTGTAGTGCGACGACGAGCCCTGGGAATTCTGGTTCGGCTTGAGACCGCGCGCTTCGGCGTAGGCGACCAAGTTGATCGTCGCTTGCTGACCGATGACGCCCATCATCCCGGTGTCGGTCACGAAGTACTGCCCGGCAGGCAAGGAGTAGCCGAGCAACCAATCGAGCTTCGACTTGTCGGCCGCGCTGATCTCCTGGCCGTTGACGTACACACTGGTGGTCACAGCGGCGACCGTCGGGTTTGCGTAGTAGCTCGTGCCCCCGTACGTCCCACCAGTCGGCAAGCAGCCCGTCAACAGCATCGCGAACACGTAGGCTTTGATCAACTTCATGAAAGCTAGAGAAGGCCCGCGCGCGGCGGTCGCAAGAATTGTTTACCTACACCGCGACTTGCGTGGTCACGAAGCCGGCTCGGCACGAGCCTACGCGTAGTTCCAGCACACCACGCCCTCGGACCAGGTAGCTGGCGAACGCGGTGTGCGTGTTGCCACGGGTGCCGGGGTAGGCAGGCAGGTTCGCGCCGGTGTGCAGACCGTGTCCCCAGCCGTCGAGGTGACCGAGCGTCTGATGCGTCTGCCCGGGGTCGACCAGCGCGCAACCTTCCGCGCGCACGGTCGCGTAGACCGGCTCGTTGAAGTCGAGCTTCTTCGCGGATGGCAGGCCGTAGGTGCCGAGGTACCCGACGTTGCGGATCGTCACGTCGACGCGCGTCACGCCACCGTCCAACGACACGCGATCGACGTTCGCGACTTCCAACTTCGGCGCCATCGCGGCCAGCCGGAGCAGCACTTGCGATTGCGACGCGCAGATCGGCGCCAGCTCGTGCAGCGGAGGGTTCCAGATCCCGACGCGCGGATCGATGCCACCGATCTCGATGCGCCCGAGCTGAGGGTGATCGAACGGCCTCCACGGTGGGAACGATCGACCGTTGTTCTCGTCGCGGTCCCACCACGCGAGCTTGATCAGATCGTGGCGCGACACGCGCTCGTAGAACTGCGCGAACTTCGGCGGCCGCTCCATGCCGAGGCGCTTGAACAGATCCCACAACTCGACCACGTAGCCGATCGCGCCGCGCTGGTTGTACGCGTAGTCGGTGAGGTCGCCCTTGAGCGGCTTGTCGGGCTCGTAGAGAAACTCCTCGTAGCCCGACACCGTCGGATAACCGGTGTGGTCGAGCATCCAGGTCTCGAGCTGGCGAAAGATCGCGAGGTCTTCCTGGTCCATCTTCGAATCGGGCGCGTGACCGAGCGGCCGGATCAACACGCCGCCGAAGGTATGAAGGTCGAGCCACGCGAAGATCTCGGGATGCTGCGTCGCGAACTCGACGATGCCGCGCGACTCGGGCTCGCTCGCCGCGAACGGACCGGCACCGACCTGCTCGTGGCTCGGCGACCACGACCACGGGAAGTTGCGGTTGAGATCGATCGGGTTGTCACCCAGGAAGTACGGCGACGGGATCTTCTTGCCGTCGTAGTGCTCGATCGTGCCTTCGGGATAGACCTTGTAGAACGGCCCCTCGTCCTCGAGCGTGCGCTCGACGAGCAGGCCGGGATACTCGTGAGCCTCCACCAGCTCGCCGCCGGGATCAGGGACGCGCATCGACAACGCGAGTCCGTCGCCGTCGATGTCACCGAGGATCCAGCGCGGTTTGCCACGCTCGACGCGTGCATCGCGCGGCACCGAGCGCACCGTCCGCGCGGTCTGGAGCACGGTCTCGGCCCCATCGGGCGAGATCCGCGGCACCACGTAGAACAGCACGTCGCGGATCCGCTCGAGCATCGGCGGTGGAAGATCCAGGATCTCTGCGGCGTCTTGATGGATCCGGAGCACATCCTCCGCGATCGACAACGCGACGCTCGAGCCGGCGAGCTCGGCGGCGTGGATGTTGCCGCCTACCCAGACCGCCGGGCGAATGCGATCGGGCTCGCGACCGATCGCGAGCAGCCAAACGTCTCGACCTTCCGCGCTCTTCGCGATCGAGGTCAGCCGGGTCAACCCGGGAAAGGCCGCGTGCCACGCTTGGAGCTGGCGGGTGACGTCGGCATGGTCGAGATACGCACTACGGAAGCCGAGGCTGAGATCTGCCAAAGAGGGCACGGGCATCGTGCGCCACGTTACACGGGCTATTTGATCGATCACAGACTCCGGTCGCCGATCCAGCCATCCGCGTCATACTCGACGTCATGACCTTCGACCCGATCCCGCAGGCGCGCGTGGTCAAGAAAGCCGGCCGAGTGATCAGCGGTGCACCGGCGCCGAAGGATGAACCGACACGAGGTTCGGTCGCCACGGTGCTTCGAGACATGTTCGCGGTCGCGATGGGCCTGTGGCCGCTGACCGCGTGCGTGCTGCTCGTCCTCGGCCTGTTGATCATGGCCGGGTCGGGCGGCAAGTTCGCGTACTACCGTTAGTCCGATCGCTGATCGAGACCATCGACCGGCATCGCGCGCAGCGTCTTCGGCAGATCGAGCAAGCTCTCGGTCGGCGAGCCCACCAGCATGGCCGGGCTCATGTTGGTCAGCCCCCACGGCTCGACCGTACCTGCTGTGACCGCGAAGGCACCGCCATCGATCCTGCCGACCACGCCGAAGCCGGAGCGCATCGGTACCCGCGCCGTCTCGATCACGAGCTCGGGCAGGTGCGAGACATCGATCTCGACGAGGCCTCGCTCGCAGGTGAGCACGAGCCGGTACTGCAGGACGCGCCGCTCGATCAGCAGGATGTTCCCCATCTCGGAGGTGAAGACTTCTTCCCAGCCGTCGATCGGCGAGCCGAGCTGCGAGAGCGCGGAGAACTCGAGGTGGAACAACCGCGTGTCGTCGATCTTGCGCGCGATGATGCCGCTGGTGGTGACCACGCAGTCGAGGAAGCCGAGCGCGTGCAGCTCGGTGACCGTGGACAGGTGATCGATCGTCCACCACGAGCCGGGGACGTGGGGCGTGCAACCGAGGAACACGTTCTTCGCCGAGCTGCCCTTGAGCCACTCGCTGATCGCGCACGCCACTTCGGGCGCGCTGCCGGTATCGCTCAGCCTTCGATCGCCGTTCCACAGCACGCTGTCGCCGGGGAGCCTATGCACCGCATCGAAGTGAAAGAACCGGGCGTTCCGATCGAGCGGTGGCACCAACGACATCTTGTCGCCGACACGCACGCTCGCGACCGCATCGAAATCCTCGGGAACGACGACCGAGGTCTCACCGCGCGGGTCTAACGCGACGAACAGCAAGCCGCGCGGGGTCAGGCCCTGCTTGCGGAGCTCCTTGAGGCCGAGGATGACCGCCGCCGGATCGCGGTAGTGATAGATGCGGGTGGCGAGCAAAGCGGGGCAACCTACATCGGTAGGACGCCCGACAGAATCAAATTCGCGATGCCGAAGTAGATCAAAATCCCGCTCACATCGACGAGCGTGGCGACGAAGGGCGCCGATGCGCTCGCCGGGTCGGCACCGAACTTACGGAGCACGAACGGCAACCTCGCGCCGGCGAGCGTGCCGCACGTGGTGCAGCCGATCACCGAGATGCTGACGGCGAACGCGATCATCACGTAGTGCTCGCCGTAGGTGCCGAACGTGCCCCAGATCAGCACGCGCAGGAGTGAGACCAGAAACAGCACGCCACCGAGCGCGAGACCGATCGCGAGCTCGCGCCGCAAGATCAACCACCAGTCCGCAGCGCGGACCTCGCCGAGGGCCATCGCGCGGATCACCAGGGTCGACGCTTGCGAGCCGGAGTTACCGCCCGTCGACACGATCATCGCGATGAACACCGCGAGCACCGGCACGCGCTCGACCTGGCCCTGGAACGATTCCATCGCCGTGGTCGTCAGCATCGAGCCGATCAACAGCAGCACCAACCAGCGGCCGCGCTTGACGATCATCTCCCGTCGGCTCGACTGCAGGTAGGGCAGCTCGAGTGCTTCCATACCGCCGAACTTCTGAGCGTCTTCGGTGGCTGCTTCCTGGACGACGTCGACGATGTCGTCGACGGTCACGATGCCCTTCATCTTACCGAAGGCATCGACGACGGGGATCACGGTGAGATCGGTCTCGGCGAAGATCCGCGACACGCCCTCCTGATCCATCTCGTCGGAGACGCGCACGACGTCGGTCTCCATGATGTCGGCGACCGTCTTCTTCGGGTCGGCAGCGAACAGATCACGGAACGACACCACGCCGAGCAGGTGCTGCTCGGGATCGGTGACGTACGCGACGTAGATCGTCTCGATGTTGGCCTGCGCCTGGCGCCGCAGATACGAGACGGCCTCGTCGGCAGTCATCGCCGGACGCAGCCGTGCATAGCGCGTCGACATCAGGCCGCCGGCTTCGTCCTCGGCGTACGCGAGCAGCGCGGTGACCTCCTTGCGCGTCGGGACGTCGAGCAGTGCGAGCAACGCGAGGCGATGTTGCTCGCCGGCGTGCTGGATCACGTCGGCGACGTCGTCGGGCTCGAGCAGGCGCATCCACTGCCGGCGCTGGCCGGCGCGAAAATGCAGGAGCAGGGCGGCGTGGTCCGCGGCCGTCAGCGAGATGAAGAAATCTTCGGCATCCTCGCGAGGCAACACGCGGAGACCATCGCCGCGCTCGTCGAGATCGAGCAGCGGCCACGCATCGCGTAGCTCTTCGGCCGACAGCGCATCGTCCTCGATGGGCGACATCGTGTCGTCGGTGATCGGCGCGAGCTGTCTCGTCGGGCCGCGCGATTGCCGACCCGGACTGGTTCGTGGACCGCTGTGCTGGAGCTCGACGAGCTCGTGGACCTGGCTGTCGTCGCCGCGGGCCTCGGCGATCGCGCGGATCTCCGCCGCGACCTTCTGCGCCTCCTCGGGAGGCAGCATCGTGATCTCGCCGGTCCCATCCTGCGAGGCGTAGATCGGCTCGGGGATCCCTGGCTGCGGAGTGGAGTCCTCGCCGGACGACGACATCGGGCTCACCCTACCAGTCGATCGACGATCGCGGTCAATGCCGCAGCCGCCGGACCTCGAATCACCCCGCCTGATTGTTTGGCGATCTCGCCGAACGGATTGTCCTCGAGGTTGATGTCCACGATCGTGGCACCAGCGCTCTGTCCCAGCGTCACGACCTGCCACGGTAGGTTGGTCTGGGCAGAGGTCCCGGCGACGACGACCAGGGCTGCTTCCGTCGCGATCCGCCGGACCGTGTCGAGGTGGTAGCGCTCCTCGTCGTAGCTCTCGTCGAACCACAGCACGTGCGGCCGCGCCATGCCGCCGCACTTGGCGCACACCAGCAACGCCTTGACCTCGGGCGAGACCGGCTCGCCCTTCGCCAGCGCTTGGACCGCATCGGGAATCTGGAAACGATCGGCCACGCACTCGCGGGCGCACCGCATCCGCCCGATGTCGCCGTGGATCGCCATCACGTGTCGGTCCGTGTTGCCGGCGCGCGAATGCAACCCGTCGACGTTCTGGGTGACCAGCACGAACCGATCGGGCAGCGCCTCCCCGAGCCGCACCAGGGCGCGATGGCCCGCGTTCGGTTCGGCGCTCCTGCACACACCGCGGCGGTACAGGTACCAGGCCCAGACCTCCCAGGGCATCCGCTCGAAGGCCTCGTGGGTGGCGAGCTCCTGCGGGTGGTACTCGCGTGCGCCGATGGTCCAGTAGCCCTCTTTGCCCCGAAACGTAGGGATGCCGCTCTCCGCCGACACGCCCGCACCCGTCAGCACGACGAGCTTTCCCTCGCCGCGGTCACGTGCGGCACGACAAGCTGTGAGGACTGTCTCCACGACGCGCGATGCTACACTCGCCGCATGATTCGGTCGCTCTGCCACGTCAGCTTCGCGATCGCGATCGCGAGCGCGTGCAGCAAGCCGAGTCAGGAAGACCAGCACGAAGCGAAGGTGTGGCCGGCGTCGCCACCCGGCAGTAACGTCAAGGTCCCCACCGCGCTGTCGATCGAGGTCGTCGTCGACGGCACCGCGAAGCCCGCGATCACCGCGGCCACGCTCAACGCGACCAAGCCGGACTTCGCGGATGACGATCGCAAGGCGTGGCGGATCGCCTCACTGGTCGCCGATGCGACAGCGCCGGGCTCGGTGGAGGCCATGTCACCGACGGGAATCTCCATCAAGTTCCAGCACCCGACCACGCAAGGCTTCGAGCCCGTGCTCTACCTGACGCGGCGCGGGGAGGTCATCGTGGCGGCGCTCGACCCGAAGGATCCGTTCCCGAACCATCACGGTCAGGGCGGGCGACTGCAGCGCCCCGGTGATGCGATGCCGCACGTCAAGCCGGTCTCCCGGCTCGAGATCAAGCGATCCACGCCATAACGTGATCGCCGCGGTCTTCGATCAAGGTCGAAGATTTTTCGGGCGGCGTGCCGAAGCCGAGCCTGGTGCAGCCGGTGCGGCGGGAGAACGCGCGCGCGATCCAGCCGAACGTGTAGCGCGCGTTGATCTCGCAGACGTGCAGCGCACGACCACTCGGGGTCGCGTGCACGAACGCGTCGACGGCGAACGGCCCGGTGTAGCCCGTGTTGCGGAGGACCTCACCCGCGCGCTGGACCCGCGCGTCGAGCTCGGTGCGCTCGTCGGTCTCGAGCTTCGGTGGCGCGAGATCGATCCCGAGAAAGCCGCCGCGACCGTCGACGATCACGCCGTGTGGAGACTCTGCCTTGACGCTGTCTGCGGAGACCGTGGCGCAGACACCGAGATCGAGGATCCGCTCGCACCACGGCTCGACGACGAGCGCGCCGCACGCGGCGAGCAACCGCGACATCCGCGTGCGCTGCTCCTGGTTCGGTGCACCGTTGCCACGACAGCGATCGCGCCCGGCTGCCGACCACACGGCCTTCGCGACCCAGCTCGCAGGCCATGCCTGCTCTCGATCCATCGCTTCGAGGACGAATGATCCGGGGAGACGATCGACCGTGTGCGCGAGCCGGCGATCGTTCGCTGCCTTCGCGGTCGGATCCGCCCACCGCAGATCGGCGGTCTTCGGCGTGCCGGTCTTGAACGAGACCATGCCGCCGCCGCGCCAGCGCAGCCGATCCACGGGCGAGGGCGTCCACAGCTCGATCGCTTCGCGCGGCCCGAGCTCGGCGACCAACGCACCGTACATGCTGATGCGCGCGAGCACAGGCGGTGAGAGTCCGAGGCCGCTCCACGTGGCTTCGCAGTCCAGATTGGCGTCGATCACGAACACGGCGCCACTCTAGCGCGGCTCGCCGCTCGGGCGTTTCGGCATGATCGCCGCCAACCGCTCGATGAACGCTTCGTCGAGGCCCGCACGCTCGCGCGCCGAGCGATCGAACGTGGCGCCCCGCGCGCGATGCGCCCCGAGTGGCGGCTGGACGTTCGCGGTGTACTGCACCCACCGATCACCGTCACCGGCAAGCTTCCCCATCCACAGCCAGCCAAAATGAACGTGTGCGATCTCGTCCTCGTGGACGCGCGCCAGCACCTCGGCGGTCTCGACGTCGCCACACGCTCGCGCCGCGCGCGCGTACTCGCCGGCGAAGTCGAGGTTCGCATTCTCGAACGTCAGGCCCATCACGCAGGCGAACGCGAGCGGATCGGGCAGAGCGTCGAGCTTGTTCCAGAAGTGACCCGTGACGCCGTGATCGCCGAACGTCGTCGCGAGCACCGCCATGCGCCCGGCGTAGAGGCCGAAGTGGCGCTGCTCGTCGGCGAGGATCGCGATCAGCCCACGCCGAAACGCGATCGGCGCTTGCGGATATGCAAGCACCGCCCACGCGAACAGCTCGATCGCCTGGAGCTCGTGGTTCGCGAGGGCGTGAAGGATCCGCGCGCGCTGCGCACGATCGCCCATGCCTGCGATCGGCGGCACCTTCGCGTCACGGCCATGCACGATCGGCAGGTTCGCGGGACGACCCGGAGAGGTCAGTCGCAGCGGCGGCTCCTCGTCCTCGAGGATCAAGCCGTCGGGTGGTGGCAGCAGCTTGCCGTCGAGGGTGGTGGCCTCGACGATGCTTCGCGCGTAGTCCCGAGCCGTGATCACGCCCGCAGCGTAGCGCGCCGACGACGGAACCACAGCACACCGAAGCCGAGCGCGAACAGCGCCGCGCCGGTCGGGTTCGAGCGACTGTCACAGCAACCGCCCTCGGGCTGCGGGAAGCAGACACCCGCGTTACCACCCGGCACGCAATCGAAGCCCGACGGACAGCTGCCCGGCGACAGATCGCAGGTCTCGACGCAGAACCCACCCTCGGTGCTCTGCACGCACTGCTCGGACAAGCACTCGGTGCTGGCCTGGCAGCTGTTGCCAAGACCACCGGGCTGCTCGGGGCCGGCCACGCAGACACCTTGCACGCAGACATCGCTCTCGGCGCAACCCGCGGCCGCGGTGCACGGCGGACCGAGCTCGACGAGCACGGCGGCGGAGGTGGCCTCGACGCCCTGGATGTTGGTGGCCTTCGCCTCGAGCGTGTGCGGACCCTCGGCGATGGTCTCGGGGGCGGTGATCTTGAACGGCGGCGCCAGGGCCGTGGCCACGACGGCACCGTCGATGATCAGCTCGACCTTGACGACCTTGACGTCATCGGTCGCGTCGATCTTGGTGAGGAAGCCGGGCTGGACGATCTTGTTCGTCGACGGCGACTTGATCATCACCGTCGGGGGCACGGGTGCTCCGGGACCGAACAGCCCGACCAGCATCTCGTAGCTGTTCTGCTTGGTGCCGCCGCAGTCGCACTGGCGCTCCGCGTACTCGCCGCACGGCGCTTCCTCGGCGCGGAATCGCTTTCGATCGGGGCCCGAGAGATAGGTCATGGGATCATCGGACAGCATCTCGTGCTCGAGTCCGAACGCGTGAGCGCTCTCCTGCGCGACGACCGAGCAGATCAGGTCACCGTTGTTGCCCCAGACATCGAACACGAAGCTGATCGCGTTCGGGATCTCGTTGCAGGTGAACGGCGCGATGCCGCCGGCGTTCGGCGAATCGTTGCGGAGGTCGGTGTTCTTGCCGCCGACCATCACCTCGTAGTGCGGAGCGTTGAGCGGATCGACGTCGGTGACGGTGATGTTGTAGGGCCGGTACGTCTCGCGGACGCAATCCATCACGGAGCTCCACACCTGATCGCCGCGCGTGAACGCGCCGATCGTGGTGGTCGAGAACGACGAGATCGACGACGTATTGGTGGTGGAGTTGTCCTCGGAGCCGCGGTTGATCGGGCAGCCGATCCCCTCGGGGCACCGATGCACGAACAGCGTGCGCGACGCCGGCGCGGCAGCGACCGCCTGCTGCTTGCGCGGCGTCTTGGTGATCGGCTTCTTGATCACCATCGGCCGATACTCGACAGGTTCGGCGAAGGCCGTACCAACGGAGGTCAGCGTCAGAGCAAGTCCTAGCAGGGCACGCAGCTGCATATCGTATTAGCTCCTACGACGACGACGTCCGAACAGCAATGAGGCAAACACCAATCCAAGTGTGACCGGGGCCCCAGATCCCATTCCTCTGGCACCAGCGGCATTGCAGCCGCCGTTCTCGTCGAAGCCGGGGAAGCAGACGCCCATCCCGCTCTCTTCACCCGCGTCGAGGCAGCCAAAGCCGTCGGGGCACTGGCTCTGGCCGAGCGCGCAGGGCTCGACGCAGTACGCGCCGTCGGTGGTGGTCGCGCACGAGCCGGAGGCGCAGTCGACGGCGTCCGTGCATGCCGCGCCGAGACCACCGTCGAAGTTCGGGCCGGGGGTACAGCGACTATTGATGCAGACGTCGGTCTCGGCCGGGCAGTCGGGATCCGCCGCGCACGGTGGTGTCATCGTCGCGGTGCTGATGGCGACGGTCGGCGTGTTGACGATGTCGTAGGCGATGACCTTGAGCTCGTGCTCTCCCATCGCCAGGTCCTCGGGCGCCGAGAAGTGGTACGGCGCGGTGGTGAGCGTCTTGGTGAGGTGACCGTCGATGTAGAGCTCGACGCGCGAGATGCCCATGTCGTCGGCAACAGTGGCGGCGATCATGAAACCGGCCGTCACCGACTGACCCTCGCGTGGACTCGTGATCGAGACGGTCGGCGGCGTCGGCGTGCCGTCGCCGAACAGGTCGCGCAGCATCGCCACCGAGTTCTGCGTCGGGCCGGTGTTGCACTGACACGCGCGCGCCTGCTTGGTCGTGCCGGTGCATGCCTCGCCGTTCGGGCCGTAGCCGCCGGAACAATCGCTGCCGCAGGTGACGTCAGCATCCTTGAAGTGCCGGCGGTTGGCGTACGCGTAGTACGTCATCGGGTCGCTCGCGTCGGTGACGTGGTCGAGCGACCACGAGTGCGCGATCTCCTGCGCGGCGGTCGCGCACAGCTCGTTGACGTTGTTGCCCCAGACGTCGAACACGAACACCAGCGAGCTCGGGATCGTGCCGCACGTCGCGGGCGACACGCCGCCGGTGCCGAGATCGAAGCCGAGCTGCGTGGGCGTGCCGCCGACCATGATCTCGTAGTGCGGCATCTCGCCGGGATCCTGGTCGGTGATGACGACGTTGAACGGCGCGAACACCTCGCGCACGCACGCCATCGTGTCGGACCACACCTGTTCGCTGCGGGAGAACGCCGAGAGCGTTCCACCGCCAGCGGCACCGCACGACGTGCCTTCGCGGCAGACGATCGACGACTGATCCGGTTTCATGCTCGAGTTGGTCGAGCCGCGACGCACCGTGCACGAGCTGCCCTTGCAGCGGTGCATGTAGACGATGTTCGAGTTGACCACGTGCTGGACGTCGGGGTTCTGGTCCTCCCAGACCCGGACGACCTTGATCGACTTCTGCACGAGGTCTTCGCCGGTCTCGTCGATCGAGTCGCCTTGGCCGGGCGTCAACGTCTCGAGCACGACGTCGGCCTGCGCGCGCGGCGCCGCTGCGAGGCACAGCGCGAGGACGGCCAACGTGCGCTTCATGATGCTAGTCATACGCGTCGTAACTGCATAAAACTACTGGCTAACTAAGTAGCCAGTGGGGTGGAGAGTCCGCACCAGCCGAAGCCGTTTCACCTCGCACCGCGGCAACCACGCGAGATGCGCGAACGATTCGCGGTGGCTATTCGAGTGACCACCGAGATCGATCAGCCAAAAAAATCGCCGACGTCGGTGAGGAGCGTCGGCGATTGGTCACGGAACCCGTGACAACTACTTGCGACGGCGGCGCGTGATCCAGAGAGCGGCGATGCCGAGGAGCAAGAACGTCGGAGCCGCCTTGCCGCTGCCATTCGTCCCCACGTTGCAGATCCCTTCGCTGGTCGCCGGCCAGCAGACCGCTGCGCCGGTATCGCCGAGGCACTCGAAGCCGCTCGGGCAGCCATCGAGCGCCGGGTCGCACGCTTCGACGCAGAGCTGGGTGCCGGCGCCGTCGCCCGCGCACTGGCCCGACGAGCAGTTCGCGTTGCCTTCGCACGTGGTGCCGAGGCCGCCCTGCGAACCGCCGCCGAGCACGCAGCGACCCTGGAGACAGACGTTGCCCGACGGGCACTCGCTGTCGCCGGTGCACGAGTTACCGAGCGTCGCCATGACCATCTGCTTCGCGCTGGTGCCCGAGAAGTCGTAGGCGGTGAGCTCGATCTGGTGGCTGCCCTGACCGAGGCTGGCCGGCGCGACCCACGCGAACGGCTTCGCTTCCTTGGTGTCGACGAGCTGGTTGTCGATGCGGAGCTCGACCTTGGCGACGCCGACGTCGTCCTCGATCTGCGCCTGGATCGGGAAGCCCTGCGGCAGGCCCGTCGCGTTCGCCATCGGCGCGGTGATCTGGATGGTCGGCGGGGTGGGCGTGTTGCCACCGAAGGTGTCGAACACCTCCGCGAAGCTGTTCAGCTTGCCGCCGGTGTACTGGCAGTCGCACTGCCTCGCCGAGAACTCACCACACGAGCCAGGCTCGTTCATGAAGTTTTTCCGCCCCGGACCCGACTGCAGGTACGTCATCGGATCGCGGTTATCGAACTTGTGGTCGAGGCCCCACGAGTGCGCGGTCTCCTGCGCGACGGTCCAGCAGATGTCGTTGACGTCACCGCCATAGACGTTCGCGAACGAGAACGAGATCGCGTTCGGCAGGTAGCCGCACGCGAACGGCGACACCCCACCAACGCCCTGGGGCTCGCCGATGTTCTGCGGGACGCCGGCGACGATCGCCATGTGGTAGTTGCCCGAGGTCGGCCGCGTCGTCACGATCTGGACGCCGAACGGCGAGTACGTCTGCTTGACGCAGTCGACGACCTGCTGCCAGACCGAGTCCGAGTACGCGAACGGCGACACCGTCGCGCTGTTGCTACCGAGGATGCTCGACTTGTTGGCGAGCGAATTCTCCTGGCCACGGGTCAGCGCACAGCCGCCGCCCTTGCAGTTGTTGAGGTAGATGACGTTCGAGAACCCGGCCGCGGCCTGGACCTCCTCGAAGCCGTTGTACGACGGCACATCGTCGACCCACTTCTTGGTGCGCAGGGGCTTGGTCCACGGCGTCTCGAGCGGGTTCTGATCGAGGTCCAGTCCGCCGTTCGATTCTTCCGCAGCAGCAACCCCGGTGAGGGCAAAGAGCAGAGAGACGACGATGGATCCCTTCATGGACGGGCGTTGTAGTGCAGTCGCACGGCGGAGCGATAGATGGCGTCCTCTGGCTTCGACTTGTGCGGTTGAGATGTGATGTCCGCACGCACATGCGAGGTCGACCTTGCAGTCGGGCGTGCTTCCGTAAGCAATATGAATTGCTAAAGAATAGACGACGTCACGACGAAGCCGACGTACGCCGCAACGAGCAAGGCGCCCTCGCCACGGGTGATCTTCCGGGCTCCCCGCAGCGTCAGGACGCCGAGCAGGGTGATCGCTACCAGGCCGATCAGCTCCACGGCGTGCATGGGCTGCGAGAGCTCGATCGGCTCGAGGTACGCGGTGACGCCGAGGACGAGGAACACGTTCAACAGGTTCGAGCCGATCACCGAGCCGATCGCGAGCGCCGAGTGACCGCGCGACGCGGCGATCAGCGAGCCGATCAGCTCGGGTAGGGCGCAGCCGAGCGAGATCACGGTGAGCCCGAGCACGCGCTCGCTCATCCCGACCTCGGCGGCGATCCCGCGACCGCCGCGCACGAACATGTCGGAGCCTGCGACGAGCAAGACCAGCCCGCAGATCGTGATCACCGCGGCGATGCCGAACGACGTCCGCGGGCGTCCCTTACCGCCGATCTGCGCACCGCTCTCCGCGGGCGAGCCCTCTTCTTCTTCGTCGGGCTCGAGGCGTGCCGACACGGTGAGCGTCAGGATCGTGAACACCATCGCGCAGCCGATCAGCACGAGCCCTTCGAAGCGCGACAGCACGCCGTTCCACAGCAGCAGCGGCACCGCGATCGCCGAGCCGAGCAGCACCGGCACCTCGCGCTTGATGATGCGACCATCGACGGTGGGAGGTGCGATCAGCGCCGTGAGCCCGAGGATCAAGGAGATATTCGCGGCGCACGATCCGATCACGGTGCCGAGCGCGATCGCCGGGTGATGCGTCAGCGCGGTCTTGGTTGCCACCGCGAGCTCGGGGGCGGACGTGCCGTACGCGACCACGGTGAGCCCGATGACCAGCGGCTTGACGCCGAACGCGCGCGCGACGGCACCAGAGCCGCGGATCAACCAGTCCGAACCCCAGTACAGCACTGCGATGCCGACGAGAACGAGGACGCTATCGACGACGATGCCCACGCGTGCGGGCCGATACTACTACGAGCCGCCGCCGAACTTCTTGCCGCCGCCGGTGCGCGCGAGAAACCGCGCGTGGTGCTCGAGCTCGTCGAGCTTGTGGATGTCGTTGCTGTCGTAGACGCCGCGGATCGTCAGGTTGCCGTCGACCAGCAGGAAGTAGCCGCCGTGGACGATGTTCGGGATCCCGGGCTTGGTGTCGCCGTCGCGATCCATCGTGGTCATCAAAGGGCCGGTGATCAGGGCGGTGATCCTGTCCTTCGGACCGGTGAGGAAGCGCCAGCGCTCCGACTCGGCCTTGTAGCGCTGGCCGAACGCCGTCAGCTTCGCCGGGGTGTCGAACTCGGGGTCGACGGTGATCGTCACGATCTTGATGCCCGAGCCCCTGGGGTCCTGCGTCTTGTCCTGGAGGCGCTGCGTCTTCGCGGCGATCACCGGGCAGATCGTGTCGCACCGGGTGAACACGAAGTTGATCACCGTGGGGTGGCCGCGCAGCGCTTCCTCGGTGAACGGCTGGCCGTCTTGGTCGATCAACGAGAACGCCGGGACCGCGCCGAGGTCCGGCAGTTTCGGGTCGACCTCGCGGGTCGCGTACGCGAACCCGAGCACGATGCAGGCGATGCCGATCACTCCGAGCATCGCGAGGAGTACCCAGCCACCCTTGAACGACCGCTTGGGACGGGTCACCGGTGCGAGATCGTCAGACGTCGCCAGCTCGGCCATGCCTGGAACCTCGCAGATCGATCGAGGGTTTGCACCCCTTACGTGCTGCGTCAGTCTGCCGCGCGACCCGTAACCGAGCCTATCCTCAGGCGTAAGGGAGCCCGAGATGGCAGACAAGATTCCTTCGCGTGAGATCACACCGCCCGACGTCTACTTCAATCGTCGGAACTTCCTGCGTGGCGGCATCGTCGCTGCGGGCGCGGTCGGCTCCGGGCTGCTGTATCGCCGGATCAATCAGGTCGAGATCGTCGAATCGACCAGCGCGCAGCTGCCGGGCCTGGTCAAGGCGACCGAGGTTCCGTTCATCACGCCACCCGATCCGACCAAAGGCGGGCTCGAGCAGCTCACCCCCGAGCTCAAGGTCACGAACTACAACAACTACTACGAGTTCACGACCAACAAGGACGGTGTCGCGAAGGCGGCAGCCGGGTTCGAGACCTCGAACTGGAAGCTCGAGGTCTCGGGCCTCTGCCACAAGCCAAAGACGTTCGACCTCGCCGACCTCTTGAAGATCGCGCCACCCGAGGAGCGGATCTTCCGGTTCCGCTGCGTCGAAGCGTGGTCGATGGTGATCCCGTGGGCGGGCTTTGCGCTCTCCAAGCTGCTCGCGCAGGTCGAGCCAATGGCCGACGCGAAGTACGTCCACTTCAACACGCTCAACGATCCGCAGCGGATGCCGGGGCTCGGCAACCCGATCCTCAAGTGGCCGTACAGCGAGGGCTACACGATGGCGGAGGCGATGCACCCGTTGTGCACGCTGACCACCGGGCTCTACGGCAAGGAGCTGCCGCCGCAGAACGGCGCGCCGATCCGGATCATCGTGCCGTGGAAGTACGGCTTCAAGAACATCAAGTCGATCGTCAAGCTCCAGCTCGTCGCGACCAAGCCGCCGACGAGCTGGAACGACTATGGCACCGAGGAGTACGGCTTCTACGGCAACGTCAACCCGACGCACGATCACCCGCGGTGGAGTCAGGCCACCGAGCAGCGGATCGGCGAATCGGGGCGGCGCAAGACGCTCATGTTCAACGGCTACGCCGACCAGGTCGCGAGCCTCTACACGGGACTGGATCTCCATGCCAACTTCTAGTGCGCAGGAGCTGCCGGTGACGGCGCGTGCCGAGCTGCCTGTCGTCGACAGCGCGCTGCTCAAGTGGGTCGTGATCATCGGCGGTGCGGTACCCGGCCTGCTGCTGCTGTGGGACGCGTACAACAACCAGCTCGGCGTCAACGATATCAACTTCGCGATCCGCTCGACCGGCATGCTGGGGCTGGTGTTGATGACGCTGTCGCTCGTGATCACGCCGATCCGGCGACTCACCGGGTGGAATGCGATCCTCGGCTGTCGCCGTAACCTCGGCGTCTATGGCTTCCTCTACATCGCCGCGCACTTCACGATCTTCTTCCTCTACGACCGCGACGGTTCGGTGAGCTCGACGATCAACGAGATCATCGAGCGGTTCTATCTCTGGTTCGGCGCCGGGTCGCTGGTGATCATGATCCCGCTCTCGCTCACCAGCTTCGACCTCATGGTGACGAAGCTCGGACCGAAGCGCTGGAAGCTGCTGCACCGCCTCGCGTACGTCGCGGTGCTCTTCGGCATGATCCACTACTACCTGCTGCTCAAGGCGGACAAGTTCAACGCCATCGTCTACTTCACGGTGCTGGGCGGCCTGATGCTGTACCGGCTGTTGCGGCACTACTTCGATCTCCACAACGAGATCGCTGATGCCAAGACCAAGTTGTCCGCGGCGAAGAAGACGGTGAAGGGCGCGAACAAGAAGAAGTTCTGGACCGGCGAGCTGCGCGTCGCGCGGATCTTCGACGAGACCCACAACGTCAAGACGTTCCGCATGGTGCCGACGGATGGCGGGCAGCTACCGTTCGAGGCACATGCCGGTCAGTACATCAACCTCATGCTGACGATCGAAGGCAAGCGCGTGAACCGCTCGTACACGATCAGCTCGGCGCCGACGCGCAACGCGTACGTCGAGATCAGCGTCAAGCGCGATGGCCTCGCATCGAAGTACCTGCACGCCTCCCTCAAAGAAGGCGACCTCATCAAGGTCGGCGCGGCGGCCGGAAAGTTCTTCTTCGTCGGCGACGAATCCAAGCGCGTGATCCTGGTGGCAGGCGGTGTCGGCATCACGCCGATGATGTCCGTGATCCGCACGATGACCGACCGCGCGTGGACCGGTGACCTCTACCTGATCTTCGCGGTCAAGGCGCGCAACGACGTGGTCTACGAGCGCGAGCTCGAGTACCTGATGGCGCGGCACCCGAACCTCCACGTGCTGATCACGCTGAGTGACGGCGCGGACGCCAAGGCGGGCGGGATCTGGGATGGCACGACCGGGCGGCTCTCGGCGGAGATGGTCAAGAAGTTCGTCCCGGGCCCCCTCAAGGATCGGGTGATGCTGTGTGGTCCTGCACCTCAGATGGCGGCGGCGAGAAAGATCTTCGTCGACGAGCTCGGCATGCCAAACGACCTGGTGCACGAGGAAGCGTTCGTGTCGCCGCCGGCGCCGAAGGATGACGAGGCGGCGGCTGCCGCGATGATGGCGCCCGCCACCGAGGCCGCGGATGCAGCGGGCGAGCACATCGTGACGTTCAAGCGCTCGGGCAAGCAGGTCGAGACCATCGGGCTCACCGTGCTCGAGGCGGCCGAGGACAACGAGATCGAGATCCCGTTCGAGTGCCGGTCGGGCATCTGCGGTCAGTGCAAGTGCAAGCTGATCTCGGGCCGCGTGGTGATGGAGGCGCAGGACGCGCTGACGGCGTCCGACAAGGCGAAGGGGCTGATCCTGGCGTGCCAGGCGCGACCGACGCAGAATTGCGAGATCGAAGCATGACGATCAGGAGCGGGGTCATCGCGTCGTGTGCGCTGTTCGGCAGCTGCCACCCGAAGGGCGACATGGAGCAGCAGTGTCACGATGCCGTCGAGCACTGGCGAACCGTGTCGACGATGCCGATGCGCGAAGGTGACGTCCAGATGTTCATGGGTGCGTGCTTGATGTGGAAGTCGACGACGGTCGATTGCATCAAGGCGAGCAAGCACGACGACGATCTCAAGAAGTGTCGCGACATGGAGAAGTAGTGAACGACGAGCGCGATGCCCGCGACGGGCTGACGCGACTCGAGCGCGTGATCTTGTGGCAGCTCCGCGAGACCACCAACGAGCGCGGCGGTGGCAACGTGCCGACGGCGATGCTGTACGGCCGCGTGGTCGAGCACGTCAACGTCTCCGTCGAGGAGTTTCAGCGGACGCTGCAGCGCCTGATGGGAAAAGCGTAACCCCAGCGTTCGCCTGTGTCGATCCTTCGACCAGGCGCCTGATGGGGACCCCGAATACAATCGACCGGGTGAGCGCGATAGCGCGAACTCTGGGGTTAATCGACGAGCTCGCCGAGGCGCTTCATCCGATCGGAGAGGCACGGTCTCAGCCAGTCCTCGCGCAGCGCGAGCTGGTACATCGCGACCGCTTGCTTCGGACGATGCAGCGCTTCGAGCGCGACCCCCGCGACGGCGCAGCGATCGCCGCTCTCGTCCTCCCACGTGCGGACATGTTTCGGGCGGGTCTCGCGCAGCCGGACGAGCGTGAGCGAGGGGCGCAGCTCGGCGAGCGTCTCACCGTGGTGCCACGCGTGATCCCCGAGCTGGACCACGCGGGCGTGATCCCCGAGCAAGCGATCGGCAAGCGCTCGATCGCCGGCGCGCAGCGCGAGCGCGGCAGCGAGGAAATGGGTGAGTGGTGCGGCGCTCGCGAGGATGTACGGCGCGAGTGGGATCACCAGCTCCGGTCGGTTCACGAGGCCCTGGTGGCCGAGGATGACAGGCAGGGTGACGTCGTCGATCTCGCGCCCGAGGGCGGAGCGCAGGATGCCGACGAGGTTCGCGGGTGGGATCGCGTCGAAGTCGAGCCCGGCTTCGTCGAGACCGCGGAAGCGGCCGACGAGATCGTGCGGGCCGTCGTCGTACCAGTCGCGAGCGAGCAGGAGCCGCACGCTGCCGCGGGGCACCACGGTGGTGCCCATCTTGGCGGCGAGCTCGGTCACGAAGTCGCGGACCTGGTTCTCGAGCCCGAGGTTCTCGTGCGCGTAGACGTTGAAGACCAGGATCGCGAAGGTGTCGGTGAGTGCGATCAGACAGCGGCCGATCACGCGGCCGTCGCGCTTCGCGTAGATCACGCGCTTGTTGACGTCCGCCGCGTTGGCGACGACGGAGAAGAAGTTGCCGCTGCCGGGCGACAGGCAGGTGCCGAAATGCGCCCCCATCGCGAACACCTCGATCGGATCACCGGTGAGCTCGAGGGTGAGGTCCCCGATCGTGCGAGGGGTGTCGTCGAGCCATGGCGAGGGATCGATGGTGGCGCGTCGTAGCTCGGCGAGGAACGCGCGGTTGGCGGGCTCGCCGCGAAGATCCCACGGTCGGTCGCCACAGCGCGCACGGATCAGCCGGCCCGCGAGCTCGCGATCGGCGTCGCCGAGGGAGAGCAGCGACATCAACAGTGCGATCGTCTTCGGTGACTCCGCCCACGCGGGTAAGGCCGGGATCCCGAACGCCCGAACGATGCGCTCGCTCGCGCCTGCCGTGGTCGCGCGGATGAACCGGCCGAGGCCGATGTCGCGCGCGCTGCGCTCGAGCTTCCTGGTGAGGTTGTCGAGCCGCGCCTGCGAGGGTGGGCTGGGATGCGCGAGACGATCCTCGAGGTTCGCGAGGCGCTTGGTCGCACCTGGCTTGTCGAGACGCAGGCGCAACGCGGCGATCTCTTTCCGCAGCGCCTTCGGATCGGGGATGTCGTCGGCGAGCCGCTTCGCCGCCGCGCGCTCGGCATCGGGGTCGACGCTCGCGAGCTTGGTCAAGGCAGGATGTAGTGCCGTAGGGTAGTGGGCGATCCACGGGCTGTCCACGTCGCGCGTCATCCGCGGCCAGCGCGAACGCGGCAGCAGCGTCAGCATCTCGCCGATCTCGTGCAGTGACTCGGCCTGCTTGTCCTCGATCTCGGAGCGGATCAACCAGCCTCCGCCGGTTGCCGCCGCGTGCTCGATCAACGTGGATAGCGCTTGCGGCGGGCCATGCCACTCGTCGACCTGCTCGAACAAGCGCTTCGTCAGCGCCGAGATCTCGGCAGTCTCGTCGGCGAGCGCGATGATCGAACGAGCGAGATCGACCCGCAGCCGGCCGTCGATGTCACGTGTCGCCGCGACGACGTCCGCGACCCGCGACTCGGCGAGGCCCGCGGCGAGCCAGGTCGCCGCGTGCTCGACATCGCTGGTGGTGAGCGGTCCGGTCCACGCGATCTCGACCAGCACCCGGATCACGCGCTGCACTTCGCCCCGGCGCTTCGCGTGATCGAGGATGTTCGATTCGATGTACTGACGGTGATCCGAGGTGAGCACGTTGTTCCACGGATCGAGCAGCGACAGGGGCGCGCCTTGATCGAGCGCATCAGCCAGTGCATCCCACACGAGCTCGAAGTGCTCGCCGTCTCCGGCGGTCGCTGCCGTCCGCGCGGTGTGCAGCAGCATGCGCCCGGGGCCGACGACGCCCCATCCGGCCGGCAGCGCGGCGAGGAGCCGGACGATCGCAGGGTGCGTACGAGCGAACACCTCACCCGCGCCGAGCATGTCGAGCTCGAGCAGCACATCCTTGATCGAGACCTGCGCCGGTGCCGCCGCGCGCGACTTCTCGATCTTGCTGACCACCTTGGCCGCAGCCTTGCTGCGGTCGACACTCTCGAAGTTCGACGCGGCCAGGGCCGCCGCGCGTTGCAGCAGGACCTCGTGGGCGCGCTCCCACTCTTGCCACTGGATCAGGGCTTCCGCGAGCCGCGCTTCGGCGACCAGCGACAACACGCGCTGGCGATGTACGGCGTCCCGCGTCGCGAGTCGCAGGACCCACGGCACCACGTACGGCCGGCTGCGAATCGGGTCGAGGATCCGCGCCTTGGTGCTCTGGCGACGCAGCTTGTTCTCGACGGTGCGGCTCGCCTGCAGCGCTGCACAGCCATCCGGTGCATCGACCTCGCAGAGTCGGATCAGGGCATCGACACCGCGATCGCGGATGCCGCGCGCCTTGCCGCGATCACCGAGAATCGCCAGCCGCGCGAGTGCGAACACCACGCGCCAGCCCGGGACCTGGTCGTCCTCGATCACCAGCTCGAGATGCTCGCCGAACCACGCGATCAGCTGCGCGAGCTCCTCGGGCCGCTCGGCGAACGCGATCGCCGCCGCGCGCACGGCCAGGCCGAGCCGCGTCGGCAGCAGGCCACGCACCGCGGCCGCGAGGCGCGCCGGCAACAAGGGCAGCGGATCGAACGCGCCTTTGCCGGTACTCATCCACGACAGCTTGGCGTCGATGATCTTCCACCACGACGCGACGTCGACGAGCTTCGCGAGACCGTCCGGATGCTCGCGCATCACGGTCCGCGCCGTGCGTCGGGCTTTCGCGATCGCTGCGCCGTCGAGCGGCACGACCACGTCATCCTCGAGACGCCGCCAGCCCTCCTCGTCCGGATAGCCGTCGAGCCAGCTCAGCTGCGTCAGATAGCTGCCGGCACGTCGGCGATCGCCCGCCGCGTCCGTCCGTTTTCGATCCCGCGTCATCGTTTCCGTGAGCGCCCGCGAGTATAGCCACGTAACCCTGGATGGGCGGCCGACATCACGGCTGCACATGTCCTCCGCCTTCCAGCGTGCCCTCGACGAGCGCCGCCGAGGACCGGCCGACCGCGAGCGGACATGGACGTTCATTCCCTACGATCAATTGAGCGACCAGATCGGGATCCTGGCCGAGCGTGCGCCCGAGGAGCTCGGCGTGATGATCGTCGAGAATCCGAGCAAGGCCGCGCGCCGCCCGTATCACCGCCAGAAGCTGGCGCTCGTCCTCGCGAACTTGCGCCACTTCGCGCTCGAGCAGGCCGCGCGCGGCGTCGCGATCCGACACGTGGTCGCGGATGCGCGGGGCTACGCCGGCGCGGTCGACGATCTCGCGGCAGAGGTCGGCCCGGTGGTGGTCTGCGAGCCTGCCGAGCGGGAGTTGCGCACCGAGCTCGCGATGGTCCGGACGGCTCGCATCGTCCGTCGCGAGCACGACGGTTGGTTGACCACGCGCGCACAGTTCCAGGCCGCCTCCGACGGCCCGCCGTGGCGCATGGATGCGTTCTACCGGCGGGTTCGACGAGACACGGATCTGCTGATGGAGCGCGGCAAGCCGATCGGTGGACGGTTCAGCTTCGACGGCGAGAATCGTCGAGCGTGGCGCGGCGATCCGCCGGCACCTGTCCCACCACGGTTCGTGCCCGACGAGGTCACGCGCGAAGTCGGGGAGCTGATCGAACGTGCGTTCGCCAGCCATCCCGGCACGCTGGATCTGTCGACGCTGCCAGCGACCCACGCCGACGCGGAGATGCTGTGGGAGTGGGCGCTCGCGAGTTGTCTGCCGACGTTCGGCCCGTACGAGGACGCGATGAGCACGCGCTCGACGGGCTTGTTCCACACCAGGATCTCGCCGCTGGTCAATCTCCATCGGCTGCTGCCACGCCGCGTGCTCGCCGACGTCATCGCCGCCGATCTGCCACTACCATCGCGCGAGGGCTTCGTCAGGCAGCTGCTCGGCTGGCGAGAGTTTGTTCGTCATGTCCATCGCGAGACCGATGGGTTCCGGCACGTCCCCGGTCTGACGTCAGCTGCCGCCGCTCCATCATTCCTCGGCGCCGAGCGGCCGCTGCCGCCCGCGTACTGGGGCACGCCGTCGGGGCTCGCCTGCCTCGATCGCGTCGTCGCCGACGTCTGGCGCGAGGGCTGGTCGCATCACATCACGCGGCTCATGGTGCTCGGCAACCTCGCCACGCTGCTCGACTGCTCGCCACGCGAGCTCACCGATTGGTTCTGGGTGGCGTACATCGACGCGTTCGACTGGGTGGTCGAGCCGAACGTGCTCGGCATGGCGACCTACGGTGCCGGCGACGTGATGACGACCAAGCCCTATATCGCGGGTTCGGCGTACATCGATCGGATGAGCGACTACTGCAAGGGCTGTCGCTTCGATCCCAAGTCGACCTGCCCGATCACGCCGTTGTACTGGGCGTTCCTTGCTCGTCAAGCCGAGCGGCTGGAAGGCAACCAGCGGATGGCGATCCCGCTCGCCGCCGTCCGGCGACGCACACCGGCGCAGCGTGCTGCCGATCGAGCGACGTTCGAGCACGTGTCGTCGACGCTCGCAGCCGGTCAGGCACTCGAGCCCGTCGAGCCGCAGACCTTGCCGATCAAGAAGGCTCCCAAGCGCCGCCGCTGACGCCTCAGGCCGCGACTTGGAGCGCCGTCGCGCGCGCAGCGCGGCTCCGTCGCGCGCTGCGCGAACCTGGGAGCTGCCGGCAGTAGCTCGAGGCCACGATCATCGCGGCGCAGCAAGGCGCTGTCCCTGATGAACACGGAATCGAACGCGCCGTGGATGAACGGGAGCTGGAGCACCCGTGCGCCCAGGGAGCGCAGGGTGGTCACGAACGCGGTGTGCTGCTCGATCGCGCGCACCTGGATCGCCGCACCGATCTGCATGTACGGGTTGATCTTCCAGGCGATCTGGAACCGACAGCTGGCGTCGTGCTCCAGGAGGCAGTTCGGGCGGCTGACGACCAACATCGTGGTTGGACGTTCAGCAACAACCGCCCCGACTACTTCTTGTCGCCCTCGTTGTGGTCCCAGCCGCGGCGCACGCGTGCCTTGACCTCATCCCAGGTGCGACCGCTCTTGAGGTCGTTCCACTCCTCGGACATCTTCGTTTGGACCTGGTCCCACCCGCCGGTCTTGCCGTGATGTGCGCGTGCCCCGGTGCCGTAGCGATACTCCACCTCGACGTCGTCCCACTTCGATTCGTTCGGCAGGTTGCCCGGCGGGATCGGATCCTTGCCGGCCATCTGCTTCACCGTGTCGCCGACGCCTTGATCGAGATCGTGACCCTTCGACGAGACGTCGGACTTGGTCTGCTCCCAATCGCGCTTGAGTGCGCCCTTGATCCGGCCCCAGACGCTCTCGTGCTCATCGTTCCACCAGGAGGGATTGCTCATGCGGCCAGTTCGGTGCAGGTGCTGCGCCGCGCACGAGCGCCGTGTTCCCGTGGTCTACGCGCTACTTCCGTGCGTGGTCGCGCGGTGTGCTTCGGAGCGCGTTCCAACGCATCGGATCACCAAACGGATCGACCGATCGGTCGACTGATCGATCGGTCGACCGTCGATCGAGTGCAACCTCGCGGGCGACACTGCGGGGCAATCCCCTCGCCGGCTACTGGCGTCGCCACCTGTGTCGTCGCTGAGTTGGACGCGAAACCGGTGGGCATTTCCTGGTCTCTCGGATGCACTGTCCTCGGGGTATGAAGCCCATGCAACTCCTTGCTTCGCTTGTCTTTGGCGGCCAGCTGCTGGCCGGCTGTGTCGCGGCACCGGAGGCGACCGACGACGACGACTACGACGACACGGTCCACGTCGACGAGGCGGACGCGTTCGACGAGGGCAAGGCAGATGGGCTCGAGCGCAGCGCGGTCTGTGACCCGAACGGAGAGCTGACCATCAACGCGTGTGCGTTCCTCGGCTCGATCGCCCTCGCCGAGGGCACCCACGCGCACTACGACTACACGTTCGCCTATCGCCGGTTCTCGTCCTTCGCGGATCACCCGCGGCTGCGCGTGTGCGCGGGCAGCTACTGCTCGACCGCCGCAGGCCGCTACCAGATCCTGTCGAAGACGTGGAACGGGATCCGCGGCAGCCTGCCGGACTTCACGCCGGCGAGTCAGGACCAGGCGGCGCTCAAGCTGATCCGAGGTCGCGGCGTGTCCAACGTGGACGGGATCGATACGCGCGCGGAGTTCGAGAGTGCGATCCGGAAGATCAACCGCGAGTGGGCGTCGCTCCCGGGCAGCCCGTACGGTCAGCCTCGCAAGACGATGACTCAGCTGTGGACCGAGTTCCAGCGGCTGTCGAGCCGCTAACCACGGAGTCGCATCCGTCTCCGGCTCAGGGCACCAGCTGAACGACGCTCCAGTGCGAGACGTCGCAACCGTAGTCGACCAGCGACACGCGGAGCTCGCGCATCGGCAGCGCGGCGGTCGACCCGCGCACCGAGAGCTCGACGAGACGCGCCACGCGGGGAGCCCGCTCGTGGGTGAGCTGGACGACGAACTGCGAAGGGAGTGCCGGCAACCCGAGGCAGGTCCACAGATCGCGACCGTCGTGGACCTCGCGAAATCCAACCGGCGTGCCGGCCGCAAACATGCCCATGCAGTTGTCGAGCGCAGGTGCCTCACGCTCGCGCAGCTGGGCCACCGCGCGGAGTCCAGTGACCGCGTTCGACAGCGCGAAGCCCGCGGCCTCGCTTCGCGCCATGGCGATGCAGGCGTGGCGGCAACCCGACCGCTGCGCGGGCGGAGCTTTCTCGGCGTGGCTCGAACACCGTTGCACCAAGACCTCGTCGGTCTGTTGCGACGCGTCCGGGTCTCGGCAAGTGGTCTCTGCGAGCGCTCGCTCGCTCGCGTCGAGCTCGCGCGCGAGGTACGTGCCTGGATCGAAGTGACTCGGTTCGTCGGTGTCGCCTTTCGGATCGCACGTGTGGCGGGACTCCGATTTGGGAGGTGGAGCCTGAAACCCGCCGCATCCCATCGTCAACAGCAGCAGGGCCACATGTGGAGACACGACCAGACGATGTCGCACGCGCCGGGTCGCTGCAAGCCAGTCGCTACCTCTCTGGCTCCGAGCCCTACACGCCGCGCTGGCGAGACGCGAGGAAGTGCTTGCGCAGCTCGGGGTCGCGCAGCTTCGCCGCCTTGGTCTCGATCTCGCTGCGCGCGCGTGCGGCTGAGGCCTGCGCTTCTTCGGTGCGACCGGCGGCGGTGAGCACCTCGGCACGCCAGCGATACAGCTTCTCGGCACCCTCGGGGCGTGCGCCCTCGAGGTGCTTGACGGCCTCGTCGATCGCCGCGACCGCTTCGTCATGGCGACCCATCTTCGACAGCGCGAGGCCCTGGAACGCGAAGCCGTAGATGATGCCGACGAGCATCGGCACCTTCTTCGCCCACTCGGTCGCCGAGCGCGCCATCTCGAGCGCGGCCTCCGGCGGATCGCCGACGGCGAGGTGGGCGAGGGCGATGTACTCGAGCGCGCGGACTTCTTGATAGCGCTCGCGGTTCTCGCTGGCGAGTGCGAGCCCGCGTTCGAACAGCTCGAGCGCGGAGCGGGTCTCGCCGCGCTGCATCTTGGTCTGGCCCCACGACACCGCGGCATCGGCCGCGGCGGACAGATCGCCGGTCTGCTCGGCGACCTTGAGGGCCTTCGACAGGTACGACTCTGCGCGCTCGGTGTCGCCGAGGTCCGAGTAGCACTGGCCGATGTTGCCGAGCTTGAGGGCGATGCCGCTGCGATCGCCGAGCGTCTGATCGATCTTGAGTGCGCTCTTGTAGTGCGCGAGTGCTTCTTCGTACTCGCCGAGCGCCGCGAACACGATGCCCATGTTGTTGAGCGCGCGCGCTTCGTGGCGAGCCATCCCGATCGCGCGATAGATCACGAGCGCCTCGGCGTACGCTTCGATCGCGGCCTCGAGCTTGCCCATGTTCCACAGCGTGGTGCCCTGCTGGTTGAGGATCGTCGCGCGCGTCATCAGCACCGGCGTCGCGGGGCGCGAGGTGCCCGACTCCGTCGTGGTGTATGCGGACGCCTTGTTGCAGAGCTCGAGCGCTTGCTCGACCAGCCGGAGCGATTCCTCCGCGTTGCCGACGAGCCGCGCGATCGCGGCGCGCAGCCGGAGCGCCTCCGCCTCGAGCAACGGATCCTTCGCCTCGCGGGCGTATTGCAGGGCAGGCGTGGCGGCGCGCGACGCCGCGGGCGCCTTGCCGACGTCGATGTAGAACTGCGCGAGCGCGCAATGCACCTGCGCGAGCTTGCCCGGATCGCCGATCACGTCGGCTTCCTTGCGCAGCGAGTGGAGCTCGCGCAGCTGCTGCGGGCGCTTCGCGAGCCGCCGCAAGATCTCCTCGCGCAGGCGATGCGCGGAGAATCGGCGCTCGTGATCCGACGCCGGCAGCAGCTTGAGCGCACGCGATAGCTGGCGGAACGCGTCGGCGTTGCCACCGAGCTCGACCGCGTGACCGGCGGCGCGGAGGTAGCGATCCGCGGCGGGGATGTCGTCGCCGGCGAGCTCGAGGTGACGCGCGATCTCGGCGTCCTGCTGGCCGAGCCGATAGCTCGACGAGCCGGCGAGCGCGGCGGCGCGAGACCGGTGCATCTGGATCCGCACCTCGCCCGGGATCAGGCTGTAGGCCACGGTCATCGTCATGTCGTTCTTGAAGCGGTACTCGCCGCCCTGCAGATCCGACATCGACGGCCGCTGCGGCGGACCATCCGTCGGCGGCGCGGGGCCATCGCCGATCGGACGATTGACGGCGGACAGCAGGCCGCGATGGACGAGCGTGTCGAGCTCGAGCCGGACCTGGCGACCGAGGAGCTGCGTCAGCGCGGAGGCCGAGATGTGGCGACCGAGGACGGCCGCGTGGACGATCGTGTCGCGCTCGGGCGGAGGCAGCGACTCGATGCGCGTCAGGATCAGATCCTCGACGGTCGACGGCACCAGGATCGCCGCGTCGCGCTTCACCCAGCGCAGCAAGCCGGGAGACGATTCGTCGTCACCGTCGGGGACCAGGATGCCGCGCTCGATCAACGTATCGAGCAGCTCCTGGATGAAGAACGCGTTGCCGCCGCAGCGCGCGGCGATCTGCTCGATCAGCTCGTCGATGTCGTGATCGGGGACGAAGCGCTCGGCGAGCATCTGCTTGCGCGCGGAGGCGGGCAGCTCGTCGAGCAGCACGACCTCGATCTGCAGCTCCTTCGCGAGCTTCAAGATCCGCGGCTCGGGTCGCGACGTCATCACACCGAAGATCGGGCGCGGCGTGTCGATCTTGAGCAGCGCCGCGAACAGCTCCTGCGAGTCTTGATCCGCCCAGTGAATGTCTTCGCCGACGAGGATGATCGGCTTCTCGCTGTCGAGCCGGCGCTCGATTCGATTGAGCAGCTGGAGCAGCGTCTGCCTGCGGGTATCGGCGTCGATCTCCCCGGTGGTCACGCTGCGCGCGCCGAGCAGCATGCCGAACACCTGCAGCGCCATCCGTGACTCGCGCGAATTCTCCTCGCCCGGGAACAGCAGTGGCAGCGCGCGCGACAGCCGGCGCTCGATCTCGTGCGGCTCGGCATCCTCCGAGAGCTGCAGCACGTCGCGCGCGAGATCCGCGATCACGCCGTACGGTGTCATCGCCGTGCCGACGCGACCCGAGGTCCGGATCACCACCGCTTCGCCGGACTGGATCCCGTCGAGGAACGTCCGCACCACGGTGCGCTTGCCGACGCCGGCATCGCCGACGATCACGATCTGGCGCTTGCGCTTGGTGACCAGCACGTCGCGCCACGCATCGCGCAGCGCCTTGATCTCGAGCTCGCGCCCGTGCAGTCGGCCCGCATCGACGCGGCGTTCGCGTAGCCGTTGCGAGCGCTCCTTGGGGCCGCGCAACCGGTAGACGCGTGCGCGCTTGATGCCCGGATCGGTATCCTCGTCGACCGTCGACCGGCCGGTCTGCCCCGTGTGAGAGCCACCGATATCGTCGGGCAAGTCGATCGCGGCGAGCGCCTCGAAGTTCCACTCCGCACGCGCCGCGCGGAACACGCGGCCACCGACGAGGATCTCGGCGCCACGCGCCTGGCGCGCCAGCTTCTGCGCGAACTGCGCTGTCGAATCCTCGATCTCGAACGACGGCTCGTTCTTCGCCTTGGTCCGTCCGCCCGGCTTGACCAGCGCGACCCCGCGCTGCACCGCGAGGGCGAGCCGGAGCTCGGGCTCGACATCCGAACCGATGCCATCGAGCGCGTCGACCAGCGCGAGCGCGAGCTTGATCGATCGACTCGAGTCGTCCTCGCTGGGAATCGGCAACCCGATCACCACGCGCAGCGCCGTCTCGCCACCGGTCACCGTCGAGCTCGACACAGGTGCGTCGTCGGCCTGCGCGGCATCGGCGCGCGGGTAATCGAGGATCGCGTCGTGCTTGAACGCGACATCGCGCGCGACCTTGAAGAACTCGCTGACCAACCGCGCCGCGCCCGTCGGGCCGAGCTTCTTCTCGAGCGCGGCCATGCCGCGGAGGATTCCCTGCAGCACGTAGACGTACTTGCGCTCGCGCTGATCTCTCGACGGAGCGCCCTCCTCGACACCCGGCTGCGGCGTGGGTGGGCGGGCTTGCTTGCGCAGCGCCTGGGAAGCCTCGACCGCCACGCTCGACGGTTCGAGCGACACCGAGACCGAGACCGGCATCGACAGCACGAGCGGGTCGTGGTCCGGCACTCCATCGGAGACCTTGTCGCCGCCCTCGAGCTGCGGGCGAGGAACGGAGACCCGCTGCTCCTGTGCGATCAGCCCCGCGAGGTGTTGCGCGAGCGATCCGCTGTCCGTCAGCGAGCCGGTCTTCTGCGCCCACTCGAGCTGGAACCGGCCGAGCTCGTGCTGCAGATCGCGCGCGGTCTGGAAGCGATCACTGCGGTGGAACGCGAGCGCCTTGAGCATCGTGCGCTCGAGCGAATCAGGCAGCTCGGGTGCGAAGTCTTTCGGCCGCGGGATCGCGCCCGACTTCACCATCTCGAGCGCCTCCTTGCCCTTGCCGTGGAACAGCGGGCGCGCGCAGATCAGCTCGAACAACACGATGCCGGCGGCGAACACGTCGCTGCGACAATCGACGGGCTCGCCGCGCGCCTGCTCGGGCGACATGTACGCGAACTTGCCCTTGATGACACCCTGTTCCTCGTCGACGTCGCGCGCGCGCGCGATGCCGAAGTCGACGATCTTGACGCTGCCGTCCCACGACAGCAGCACGTTCTGCGGGCTGATATCGCGGTGCACGATCGACAGCGGCTGACCGTGCTCGTCAGTCTTGCGGTGCGCGTAGTCGAGGCCCTTGCAGATCTGCTGGACGATGTACGCGGAGGTGCCGTACGGGATGCGCTGGCGGACCTTCGCCGCTTCCTGCAGCAGCTTGAGGACGTCGACGCCCTCGACGTACTCCATCGCGAGGAAGTAGGTCTCGCCGACGACACCGTAGTCGAACACCTGGATGATGTTCGGGTGGTTGAGGCCGAGTGCGATCTTCGCCTCGTCCACGAACATCGTGACGAACTGGCGGCTACGCGCGTACGCGGTGTGGATCTTCTTGATGACGAGGGTCTTGTTAAGACCCTGAGCAACAGTGGTCCTCGCGAGGAACACCTCGGCCATACCGCCGGTGCCGATCTTACGGATCAGCGAGTATTTTCCGAACTGCTCCATCCCCGAAGAACGTGGGGCGATTGTAGCTCAGAGCGGCGTGATCACTAGGTTGTCAAACCAGGTATCCGTTTCCCAGTTGTTGAGCGCGAAGTACTCGTGACCTGCCCCTTCGAGCGGGTGCGGATCGACGTACTCGAGGAACGGTTTCGTCATGTCATCGATGAACCACTGGATCGACGTGGCGGTCCGATCGATGCGCCAGTGGTAGTGCTTCCCGGGAATAACCTTGACGTCTGCGCGCTGCGCCATCTGGGTGCCGTGCTCGTCCATGCGCGCGATGATCGACTTGGTGTTGTACCAGCCTCCGAAAATGACCTCGTAGCCGGTCGCGGTGTAGCGGCCGCCATCCGGATCGTACGACTCGCCATCGCCGTAGATCTCGACCTTGATGTCACCGCGGGCTTCGGTCGACCACGCATCGAACTCGACCCGCGCGTTGCGCGCCAGCCGGCGGCGCAGCCACAGCGGGTGGTTGTGCGCGCCGTGCGCCGTCACCTGTCCCGCCGAGATGCCGTAGCCATCGCCGGTGGCGTGGTAGTTGTCACCGAGGTCGGCGCGCTCGAAGCCGTCGTACCACTGGGAGGTGATCGGCGGCGGATCCTTGACCTTGCAGCCGACAGCGAGCGGGATCAGAAAAGCGAGCCTACGCACGGGCGGAGCCTACCAGAGGCGATCCCCCGGAACGCTAAGGTATTCGATCGCTTGGCGATCTGAGCCGGGGCTCGGCACCCTGCGGCTGTCAGACGGGGCCCCTAAGCTCGTCGACGTGGAAGGCACGCTCTCGCTGTTCGACTGGCGCCCTGCGGGACGTCCCGCGGAGGCCATCGAGGCCGCGCCGGCGGGCCAGCCGGTGACGGCGGGGCCGCGGATCGTGGTGTTCGACTGCGAGACCACCGGCACCGATCGCACGAAGGACCAGGTGATCGAGCTGTGCGTGCAGCGCGGGCTCGACGAGGATGCGCCGAGCCAGGTCTGGCGGATCAAGCCGCTCGCTCCGATCCACCCCGGTGCACAGGCCGTCCACGGCATCTCGATCGAGGACCTCGTGGGCTGTCCCCCGTTCGAGGACATCGCCGACGAGGTCGCCGCCGTGTTCGCCGAGGCGGACATCGTCGTCGGTTACAACCTCGCGTTCGATATCGACATGCTTCAGGCCGAGTACACGCGCGTCGGCATGCCGCTGCTCGACTTCGCGTCGAAGAAGATCGTCGATGCGTTCCGGCTGTGGCAGCAGTGCGAGCCGCGCAGCCTGATGCATGCGCACCAGCGGTTCGTCGGTGCGGAGTTCGCCGCCGCGCACACCGCGAGCGCGGACGTGGCCGCCACCGGCCGGGTGCTGGCCGGCATGCTCAAGCACTTCGCTCTCGAGGATCAGGACTGGGATCAGATCGCTCAGAAGAGCGATCCGCTGGCGGGGCAGCGCGCGAGCTGGGTCGGTCCGTCGCGGCATCTGCGCTGGGAGGGCGAGGTGATCGTGGTCGGGTTCGGCAAGTACTCGAACGCGCCAGTTCACGAACTCGCGGCCGGTCCGGATCGCAGCTTCCTCAGCTGGGTGCTCGAACGGGACTTCCCTACGCACGTCACCGAGGTCTGCAAGCAGGCGCTCGACCTGTCGGGCGAGCAGTTCCTCAGCTGGGCGCGGGACCGGTACGGTCAACCGGCCCCCACCGTCACGCCGCCGTTCGCGCGGCCGTGAGAAACGCTAGCGGCATGCGCACCGCCGTCCTGGCCACGAGTCTCGTGCTCGCAGTCACAGGCTGCAAGACGAAGGACAAGTTCGACGCGGTGATCGATGACCTCGACGCGCTCGCGTCGCGCATGTGTGCGTGCACGGACAAGGCGTGTGGCGACACCGTTCAGAACGACGCCCGCGCTTACAAGCTGACGATCCAGGACCGGATCGGACGCGACTCGAAGGCGAGCGATGCGCAGGAGGCGAAGGGCCGCGCGGCCGACGAGAAGACGCGGGCGTGCCGCAAGAAGCTCGATGGCCCGGCGCCGTCGACGCCGTAGGGGCGCCCCGGCCGGACGGACGGCGACGGGGCTCGCTGGTTCAGCCGCGCCCCGATGACCCGACGTCCCCAAAGAAGAGGCTTTTCTCTTCCAGGAGAAGTCTCTGCTTCGGGTCCCTTCGTGGCTTCGGGGCGCCCGAGACCCGAGCGAACGATCGGAGGGCCCAGTTCACGAGTCGCAGCCGACGAACGCTTAGCGGCAGTTGCGGAACTCGATACGCCCGGCCAGCCGGTTGCCGTTGAACCGGCAGTCGAGATCGACGTAGCCATCGAACGTGGGCGGCTTCGTGTCGTTCGCGATGACGGACTGCACGAGCTTCTTCATGCAGTGCGCGTGCTTCAGCGTGAGCGTCGCGCCGGGGCCTTCGACCTCGACCACGTCGTTCGTCAGCCAGATGTTGTGCTCCTCGCCGCCCTGCTGCGTGAGCTCGATGCCATCGGTGCGCGAGACGCAGCGCGTGGCGTTGAGGGTCCACTCGCCGAGATCGGAGCCGATACTCACGATCACGCCGTACACCTCCGGTAGCGGAGGTGGTGGCGCGGCGGCGGCTTGCGCGGTGGCGCCGCCGCTCGCCGTGCTGCGGCCGATGCCGAGGCCGATCACGAAGAACGCGGCGGCGATCGCGACGCCGGCGCCGAGGACGAGCGCGCGCTTGCGCGGACCTCCGAGCCACTCGCGCGCCTGCGCGAGCTCGGTCTCGAGCCGCGTGGTCTCGGCCGCGAGCACGCGCGCCTCGTGGGTTGCCGCATCGGCGCGCGCGAGCGCGGCGTCGTGGTTATCGCGGTAGCTCACCGCTCGAGCTTACGCTGCTTCCGCGAGGACGCCCGCGGCTTCTGCTTCGCGTAGGGTGCAACGATGCCCTCGAACTTCATCGCGGAGAAATCGTGGAGGCACGTGACGGCGGTGACCGGATCTTCGTCCCCGGCGGAGCTCTTCGTGATCTTCCCGGCCCACAGCGCGCCGCCCTCGGCCCACACGAGACGGCCGGCGTCGGGGCTCGCCCACTCCCACGTGTGGCGCATCACCTCGCGGCCCGAGGCGGGGTGCACGAGCTCGTGTTCGTCGAAGTAGACACCCTTGCCCGGTGGCGGGCCGCTCTGCGCGCGCGCGATCTTGCGCAGCACCCAGCCGTGCGGGAGAGGGATCTCGAACACGTCCTGCTTGGTGTCGGTGAGCTCGTGCCGCATCGTCCAGCCATCGCGGTGGAGGCGATTGAAGTACACGCCGGGGCACTCGCCGCCGTAGCCGACGGCGTACGACGGCGGCGCGGTGGCGCGGGTGACCGCGGTGGTCGTCTCGAGCGTCTCGTGGCCGTAGCCATCGTTGACCCAGTACGTGTGCTTGTCGACGAACAGACCGCCGCCGTGCCAGCAGTCGCCCTTCGCGAACAGCGCGATCGCGGTGAGGTACGGCGCGATCGAGATCGCGGTCCACGCGCCTTTCGCGCGGGAGCTCCAGTGGCCGTTCATCGCGAAGTAGATCAGGTGCTTTCCGTCGGGCGACAGATCGCTGCGGCGCTCGTAGATCCGTCCGCGCAGCCACTGGCCGAGTGCGAACGTGTCCCTGTCGCGGTTCCAGCCGATCGCAGCGACCGCGGCTGATGGTCCCCGCCGAAGCACGACACCGGTGTGGCCGTCGCGCGAGAGCAGCACATGGAGGCGCGGCTTCACCCGTCGATGATACGCGCGCTAGACCTTACCGCGCAGGCGATCGAGCGACACCATGCCGGGGCCATGCGCGCAGATCGCGAGGAACACGAAGCAGTAGATCACGGCGAGCTCGCCACCGTTCGCGATCGGAAACAGGTTGGCGCCCATCGCGCCTTTCCAGTGAAACTGGAAGTAGGCGACCGCCATCGTGCCGGAGGCGAGGAACGCCGCGAGACGTGTGAAGAGGCCGACGGCGACCAGGATGCCGCACACCAGCTCGATGACGCCGCCGATCCACATCTGCGACCCGACCTCCGGGCCGGGCTGCGCGGCGAGGAAGCCGAACAGCTTCTGTGCACCGTGCATCGAGAGCAGTGCTCCCGAGACAATGCGCAGCGCCAGGTAGGAGAGGTTCTGCAGCTTCAGGCGATCCATGGGGATGGGTAGCCCGCATCAGGGTCGGGCGCACGCCACCCTGCGGAACTCACCGTTGCCGAACCGAGGGCGAGCCCCCGGTTACTCGATGCCGTACTTCTCGAGCTTGTAGTACAGCGCCGACGTCTTGATGCCGAGGAGGCGCGCGGTCTCTGTCTTGACGCGCGCGGCCTTGGTGTAGGCCTTCAGGATAAGCTGACGCTCGAGGTCGTCGAGGATCTCCGGCAGCGACAGCTCGCGCGGCACGCTGAGGGCATCTTCCTCGGCACCGCCCTGGAGGAACTGGGGCAGGGCGGCGGGCGTGATCTCGTCGCCCTCGGCGAACACGAGCGCCTGCTCGATCGCGTTCTCGAGCTCGCGCACGTTGCCCGGCCAGTGATAGGCCATGATGCGGCCGAGCGCGGCGTCGCCGACGGCGCGTACTCGCGCGTTCGTCTTCGGACCGAGCTTGCCGACGAAGTGCACGCAGAGATTGGGGATGTCCTCGCGGCGCTCGCGCAGCGGCGGCAGCTTCACGGGGAGCACGTGGAGGCGGAAGTACAGATCCTGGCGGAACCGGCCGGATGCGACCTCGGCG
>JBBQJJ010000008.1:0-46149 GCA_038325805.1 Haliangiales bacterium | reverse complement strand
CGCGGTGATCACCGTGTTCGGCAAGCCCGTCGACTACGCCGATCTGCTCGCCGAGAAGCCGCGTCCGACGCTCTACAAGAAGGCGGCGGACCGCTTCATGGCCGAGGTCGGCAAGCTCGCGGTGATCGAGAAAGATCTCCGGCGCCAGATCGCGGCCGGCACGCTCACCGACGACGATCCGCGGTGGCTCAACAACCGACCGATCAGCAAGATCTACGCGGCGGAAGCGCAGGTCTGATCGCGTTTGGGGAAGCCCTGCGTTCCCGACGAAGCAACTGAGTCCCGCTGAACGCGCACGGCGGTGCGCTATCCGGGCGAGATGGCGATGATCGCGGCTGGCCTTCGCCGTGCACGACTCTTCCTCGAGGAGAGATCACCATGAAGACCGCGCAGCTCGAATCGATCACCACCAACCAGCTCGACCACGTCACCGGCGGTCGCCTCCTGATCGGCGGCGCCCAGGGCGGAGGGTTCCAGCCGGGCGTGTTCCCGCGCTTGCGCCAGGTGGCGCAGGGCACGTTCATCCAGAACCGCCAGGCCGGCCTCGCCGCACGTATGGGCGGGTGCCCCAACGGCCAGTGCGGCGGGTGATACGACCTGCGCGATCGCCGTCGCGATGGCCACGCAACCGACCTCGCTGGCGAGCGTGCCACGGTCGGGGCGCGGCGGCAGCGGCGCGCGTGCTCGCGGTGATGCGCGGCAGCACGCCGAGCGGCACGCTGCTGGGCGCTAGTCCTCGCGGGTAAACGAGACGAAGGCCATCGCCGGGCGCTTGCTGTGCTCGGTGACCACGAAGCGGATCGTGTCGAGGATCCAGCCTTGCTTGACCCACTCGTTGACACACGACTCGATCGTGTCGTCGGTCACCGTCGAGAGCTCGACGAACTTGTAGGTCAGCATCACCGCTTCGCCAACAACTTCGCGGCGTGCAGCGCGTGGTACGTGATGATGATGTCGGCGCCGGCGCGGCGGATGCCGGTCAGCGTCTCCATCACGATCCGATCCCGATCGATCCAGCCACGCTCCGCGGCCGCCTCGATCATCGCGTACTCGCCCGACACGT
The DNA here is from genome assembly GCA_038325805.1 of Haliangiales bacterium. Taxonomy (GTDB): domain Bacteria; phylum Myxococcota_A; class Polyangia; order Haliangiales; family Haliangiaceae; genus JABFXX01. The sequence goes on along the minus strand of JBBQJJ010000008.1, from coordinate 45,086 downwards.
TGTAGGCGGCGACTGGCATGTTGATCTCATCGGACACCGCACGGATGACGTCGAGGTACGCGAGCGCCGGCTTGACCATCACGATATCGGCGCCCTCGGCGACGTCCATCGCGGTCTCGCGCACGGCCTCGGCGACGTTGGCAGGATCCATCTGATGGCCCTTGCGATCGCCCGACGACGGCGCGGAGTCCACCGCTTCGCGGAACGGACCGTAATACGCCGAGGCGTACTTCGCCGAGTACGCCATGATCGCCACCTGCTCGAAGCCGTCTTGATCGAGCGCATCGCGGCACGCACCGACGAAGCCGTCGAGCATGCCCGACGGTGCGACCACGTCCGCGCCGGCCTTCGCATACGAGGTGACGGCACGCGCGAGGTTCTCGAGCGTCGAATCGTTGTCGAGCTCGCCGTCGACCAGCACGCCGCAGTGGCCGTGATCGGTGTACTCGCAGAAGCAGGCATCGACCTGGACGACCAGCGACGGATGCGCCTTCTTGAGCGCGCGCGTCGCCTTCTGGATCACGCCCTGATCCTTCCAGGCCTCGCTCCCGACCGCGTCCTTGTGCTCGGGGATGCCGAACAGCAGGACGGAGGGGATCCCGAGGTCGACGGCGCGACCGGCCATCTCGACGGCCTTGTCGACCGACAAGTTGTACTGGCCAGGCAGCGAGCTGATCGGCTTCTCGATCCCCGAGCCCGGGACGACGAACAGCGGATAGACGAAGTCGTCGACGGATAGCCGGGTCTCGCGGATCATCCGGCGCAGGCCCTCGGTGCGTCGCATCCGGCGAGGGCGATACTCGGGGTAGTTCATGGCTTCGGTGGATACACCGAGCGGACCGCCTTGGCTATTCCCTCGGGCGTCGGCTGCTCCGAGGCGACCACCCGCTTGGCACCAGCATCCCTCAGTGCCTTCGCCGTGGTGTCCCCGATCGCGATGAAGGTGGCTTCGAGGCTCGGGACCAACACCAGCTCGGCAAGAGCCGTGACCTGCGACGGCGCGAACACACAGCAGATCGGCGCCCCGCCCTCCTCGAGCGCGCTGCGACCGGCCTGGATCTCCGGCTCGGCAGGTTCGGCGTGGAACGTCTTGTAGACGCTCATCGCGTCGATCGTCGCCCCCGCGTAGACCAGCATGTCGAGCATCTCGTGGCGCCCTCCCGCAGCACGCGGCGCCAGGATCCGCACCCCGCGCAACACCGGCGGTGCTTCCGTGCGGGCCAGCGTCTCGATCAGCACCTTCGCGAGCCCCTCACCGTCGTCGGCCCGCGGATCGACGATGCACGTCAGCCCGGCCTCTTCGATCACTCGTCCGGTCGCCGGCCCCACGCCGAAGATGCGCGGCAACGTGGCCCGACCCTGGTCGTCGAGCGCTGGCTTCGGAGGATCGGGCGGCTCGCCCCACATCTGCTCGAACCACGTCGACACCACCATCCGCGCTCCGGCGCGCGGTGGCGTCCGCCAGGCCTCGATCAGCGCACGAGCTCCGCGCGCGCTGGCGAGGGCGATCGCATCGTACGAACGCTCGCGCAGCACGCGATCGAGCCCGCACTCCACCGCCTCGCTGCGGGTCACCGGCATCGCGATGACGTCGAGCCCGAGCCGCTCGAGTGCCACGGTGTAGGGCGCAGTCGCTTCGGCATCTCGCGTGATCACCGCATACGGCATTCCCCGAGCATACGCTGGCACACGGAGTGCTCTGGTCGAGGGAGATGCCGGATCGCGAGATCGAGCGTGCACGCACGGTAGCCAAGGTCCTCGATAGCTATCTGGTCGATCCCCTCGTCGGCCTGCTTCTCCCCGGGGTGGGGGACATCGCCACGTCGCTGGCGGGCCTTTACACCGTGGGTGTCGCGATCTCGCGAAAGCTCTCCGCGGTGATCATCGCGCGCATGTTGCTCAACCTCGCGCTCGATGCGCTGCTCGGCGCGGTGCCGTTGATCGGCGACCTGTTCGACTTCGCACACCGCGCGAACACGAAGAACGTCGCCCTGCTCGAACAGCGCGCCAGCGTGGGCGGCCGCGCCACCCCGCGCGATTGGGCGCTGGTGATGGGTGCGTTCGCTCTGTTCGCAGTTGCGGTCGCCGGGTCGATCTACATCGGCTACCGGGTGGTCACGGCAGTGGCGCACGCTCTGTAGCTCGGCTAGCGTCACGCGGTGCGCGTCTGGCTCCTGTTGCTGCTCGTCGCTTGTGACAAGGGGCAGAACCGTCGGGACGACAGCAAGCCCATCGACCCGCCAGGCCCAGGCCCGATCAAGTCCACTCCCCAGCCGACGGTCGCGCTGGCGAGCCCCGAGGGCGAGCTGTCGGTCGCCGTCGAGGTGGTCTCGGCGGGCCCCGCGCTGCAGAAGGGCCTGATGTACCGAGAGCACCTCGCGCCAAACGCCGGGATGCTGTTCCTGATGGGGTCCGAGACCGACCACGCGTTCTACATGCGGAACACGCTGATCCCGCTCGACATGATCTTCATCACCAAGGAGTTCACGATCGCGGGGATCGTCGAGAACGCCGAGCCAAAGACCGAGACGTTGCGGCGCGTCGGAAAGCGGTCGCTGTATGTCCTCGAGGTCAACGGTGGGTGGAGCGCATCACACCACATCGGCGCTGGAACCAAGGTCCGGTTCGAAAACGTCACGGGTCTCTAACCCGAGAGAGATAAGTCACGGCGCCCGTCGACGGCTCCCGTTATTGTGCCGGCTCGCAGTTCGCGTTAGAACCGCGGCTAACCTAGAGGGGTTTTATCCATGGCATCGCTCCGTCATACTTTGTTCTCGCTCGCGATCCTTCCGGCCTCGCTCGTCCAATTTGGGGCCTGTGGCGGCGGTGACGATGGCACCGAGCCCCCGTCGGGCCCGCACACTGGCTACGTCGTCGACAGCGTCTCCGTGCCGGATGACAAGCCCTTCGACCTCGACGGCAACGGCGTCAAGGACAACGCGCTCGGTCAGGTGCTCGGCATCCTGTCGGGCCAGGGCTTCGACGTCCAGGGCTCGCTCGACGAGGCTGTCGCGCAGGGCACGATCATCCTGCTCTACGATCTGCAGACCCCGGACTTCACCACCGCAGCCGGCGCGGGTCTCAGCATCCGCCTCGGTGACAACCCCACCCCCGCCGCGTGCACCGACGCTGCGGACCTGGTGTGCGGGAATCACCTCGAGGGTGGCGCGTCATTCGACATCGCCGCAGCGTCGCCCAGCGATGCTGGCGTCGACGGCAAGATCGCCGGCGGCGTGTTCAACGGCGGCCCGGGTAACTTCACGCTCCAGATCGCACTCGCGGGCTCGGACCCGATCAGCCTCGACCTGATCGGTGCGCGCGCGAAGGCGACGGGCATCACGGCCAACGGCATCGGCGAGGTCCTCCTCGGCGGCGCGATCAGCGAACAGCAGCTCAATGACGAGGTGCTCCCCGCCATCCACGCGCAGCTCGGCCCGATCATCGCCGAGGATTGCGATGTCGCGGCGGGCCCGCCCGACTGCGGTTGCGTGGACACCGGTGCCACGATCATCGACTTCTTCGATGACGACGGGGACTGCGGCGTGACGCTCGACGAGATCAAGAACAACGGCTTGATCCAGTCGGTGCTCTCGCCCGACGTGACGATTGACGGCGTCGACGCACTCTCGCTGACCGTCAGGACGACGGCCGTGAGTGCCTCGTTCCCGGGCGTCGGCGCGAAGCCGACCCGCTAACGGGGGAGTTGGGGCCTAGCCCGACGACCGAATCGTGACTGTCGAACGGGTCTCTTCGGAGGCCCGTTTGTCGTTTCGGGAGAGAGGTGATCGCGTCGACGTGAACGACATCATTCTTAGATCAAACTCACGCCGCCGGCGGCGAGCGCCGCGGCTCCGACGATGCCGGCGCTATCGCCGAGCTCCGCAGAGACGATGTCGAGCTTGGCGAGCACCGGCTGCGGCGCGACGACCATCAGCGCGGTCTCGACCAGCGCGTGGAGCGTAGGCGTGCGCGACAGCAGGCCACCGCCGAGGATCAACCGCTCCGAGTCGAGCACGGCGAGCGCGTTGCCGAGCGCGACCGCGAGCAACGTCCCGAGCTCGGTCCACAGCGCGAGTGCCCAGTCGTCGCCTTCGGCCGCCGCCTGATCGACGTGCGACGGCGTGACGGCATCGAGGGTGCCGGCGATCGCGATCGCGCGACTCGGCTTGCTCAGCTTCTTCTTGGTCTGACTGGCGAGCTCCTTCGCGATCCGTCGAACCACGTAGCTGCCACCGACGTACGCCTCGAGACACCCGCGACTACCGCACGCGCACGGCGCGGCGTCGTCGTCCCACCGGACCTTGACGTGCCCGATCTCGCCGGCGCAGTTCGTCGAGCCCTCGATCAGCTGCCCGTTCGCGATCACCCCACCACCGATGCCGGTGCCGACGTAGACCGCGAGGACATCGCGACACCCGCGCGCCGCCCCGGCGACGTACTCACCCCAGGTGATCGCGTTGACGTCGTTGTAGACCCCGAGGCGGAACCTCGCCCCCAGCCGAGCCTGGAGCAGCTCCCCGAACGCGATCTCGCGCCAGCCGAGATGGGGAGACACCGCGACGCCGCCGCGGCGATCCTTCAGCATCGCAGCGACGCCGACGCCGACGGCGATCGAGCTCGAGCCATCCGACGACAACCGCTCGACCATGGTGGCGACGCGCTCGACGATCGTCTCGGGATCGCGCTCCACGCCGACGGTCTCGCGTTGCGCCCACGACGCCGGTGCCGCGATCTCCGCGGCATCGAACGCGGCGCCCCGCAGGTTGGTCCCGCCGAGATCGATCCCGATCCGGAGCGTCATGACAGCGTGTCGACAGACGCCGTCGCCGCCGCGATGTGCTTCTCGATCAGCGTGCGGATCTCGACGAGCCGTTCCTCGGTCGTTGCCTCGCAGCGCATCACCAGCGCCGGCTGCGTGTTCGACGCGCGCACCAGCCCCCACCCACCCTCGAAGCTCGCGCGCACGCCGTCGATGTCGATGATCTTGGTGACCGCGGGATCCGCGCGCAGCGCTGCGGTCACCGCGGCGACCACCGCCGCCTTGTCGTCGTCGGGACAATCGACGCGCAGCTCCGGCGTGTTGATCATCATTGGCAGCTCCGCGGCACGCTGGGTGAGCGAGACGTCCGACTTCGACAGCAGCTCGAGCAAGCGCGCGCCGGCGTAGATGCCGTCGTCGAAGCCGAGCCAGCGATGCGCGAAGAAGATGTGGCCGCTCATCTCGCCCGCGAGCAGCGCTCCGGTCTCCTTCATCCGGGCCTTGATCAGCGAGTGGCCGACCTTCCACATCTCGACCGATCCACCGGCCTGCTCGAGCGCGTCGAACGTGGCCTGCGAGCACTTGACCTCGGCGACGAGCTTCGCGCCCGGCACCTCCTGGAGGAGTGCCTTGCCGAGGATGATCAGGAGTTGATCGCCCCACAGGATCCGGCCAGTGCCGTCGACAACGCCGATCCGATCGGCATCGCCGTCGAACGCGATCCCGAGCTCGGCGTTCTCCTGCTTGACCACCGCGATCAGGTCGCTGAGGTTCGAGGGCTGCGTCGGATCGGGGTGGTGGTTCGGGAACGTGCCGTCGAGATCGCAGTACAGCGGCACCACCTCGAAGCCGAGCCGGCGGTACAGCCCGACGGCGGTGGGGCCGCCCGCGCCGTTCCCGGCATCGAGCACGAGCTTGAACTTGCGGCCGCCGAGCTGGAGCTGCGACTGCACGTACTGACCGTACGTCCCGATCATGTCGCGCGAGTGCATCGGCTTGACGGGATGTGGATCGGCGGTCTCGGCGGGCTGGTTGACCAGCTTCTCGACGTCGTCACGCAGCGAGGCGATCGCCTCGCCATACAAGGTCTGGGTGCCGAGCATCAGCTTGAAGCCGTTGTCCTCGGGTGGGTTGTGGCTGCCGGTGATCATCACGGCCGCGGCGGGCGACAGGTGATGCGCCGCGAAGTACAGCACCGGCGAGGGCACCACGCCGATGTCGATCACCTCGGCGTGGACGCGAATGCCATCGGTCAGCGCGGCGAACAAGCGGGGCGAGGTGACGCGACAATCGCGCCCGACGACGACGATACCGTCATTTCGTTTGGCGTCGGGGGTCAGCCCTGCTGAGCCGGCGCGGGTGCCGATCGCCATGCCGATCGCACGGACGGTCGCATCATCGAGATCGACGTCCGCGACGCCACGGATGTCGTACTCGCGAAACACGCGCCGGTTCACGTCCGAGTCGTACCACGACGGCGCGCTAGGTGAAGCGCTTCAGATCGTCGCGTGCGGCGAGCGCATCGACGATGCCGCGGACGTCCTGCGCCTGCGATCTGGGGATCACCAGGATCGCGTTCCCCGACTTGACGATCACGAGACCGGAGACCCCGAGCGCGACGATCACCGAGTCGTCGTCGGCGTACACGATGTTGTTGGTGCCGTCGATCAGCGCCTTGGTCGCGCACGCGTTGCCACGCTCGTCGACACCGGTGACGGCAGGGAGCGCGACCCACGAACCGATGTCGTCCCAGCCGATCGCCGCCGCGATCGTGACCACCGTGGTCGCTCGCTCCATCACGGCGTGATCGATCGAGATCGAAGGTAGCGTCGGATAGACGTCCTCCGCGCGCACGGAACCTGCCGCGATCGCACGGACCGCCTCGCCGGTGATCGGGAGATGGCGATCGAGCTCGGCGAGCAACCGCTGTGCGCGAACGAAGAAGATGCCGGCGTTCCACAGATACGTCCCGGCCGCGACGTACCGCTCGGCGGTGGCACGATCCGGCTTCTCGACGAACCGCAGCACCGGGGTGACCCCGCTCGCGTTGACGCCGACCTCGAGGTACCCGAACCCGGTCTCCGCGCGCGTCGGCACGATGCCGAGCGTGCCGATCGCATCGCCGCGCTCGACGTCGCTGATCACCAGCTGCGCGACGTTCGCGAAGCCCGCCTCGTCGGCGATCCGTTGATCCGCCGGGAGGATCGCGAGGCAGGCCCCCGGGTCGGATGTCGCGATCGTGGCTGCCGCGAGCCCGATCGCCGCGGCGGTGTTCCGCGCGGTCGGCTCGGCGATCACGTCGATCGGTTTCGCGATGCCCGTCAGCGTCTCGATGACCTCGCGCGTCGCCGGGACCTGATCGAGGGCGGTGACGATCGTGATGCGATCGGCGATCGCTGCACCGCGACGGATCGCCGATGCGAGCAAGCTCTCACCGCTCGCACCAAACCCGACGAACTGCTTGGGCCGTGCCTTGCGGCTCGCCGGCCACAGCCGCGTACCGCTACCACCGGCGAGAATGACTGCGTGTCGCACGGGCGAATCCTGGCACGTCCACCCTCGGTAGGTCGATGTCGTCGAGATCCTCGTCCACCTCACGTTCGGTCGAGGCTCTACATTCCTCTACCGTGGCGGAACCGATGGGTATGCCGACTGCGGCGATCATCGACGACTCACCGCTCATTCGCGCGCAGCTGCGCCAGATCCTGACTCGGATGGGCTGCACCGTGCTGGCCCAAGGTGGCAGCGGCGACGACGTCCAGCGCCTAGCGTTGTCGAACCTGCCTCCGTCTAGGGCTCGGAGGCGAGCTGCTTCGCGATCTCCGATGCCTTGGTGCAGTCGTTTCCGACCAGCACGTAGCGCATCCTTCCGCGCTTGTCGTAGACGCGATAGTGCGGCAACGCGCCGATGTCGTACGCACTCGCGACTGGCGTGAACGGATCCAGGATGTCGACCTTCCGGATCAACACCTTCGGCTCCTTCGCGACGCCGACCGCGAGCATCCCGCCCACGACATGGCACGCGCCGCACGACTCCATCCAGAAATCGACGACGGTGACGTAGCCCGGCACCAGCGACTGTTCGATGTCGACGGTCGCGCCCGGCGCGTTGAGCTGGATCGTCTTCTCGGGGCCCTGCTTCGGCGTTGGCGTGGCCGGATGCCCGCACGCCGCCAGCGCGAGGAGCAACCGCTTCACGACGCCTCGGCGAACTGACGCGCGATCCGTGCGACGTCCGCGCGCGACAGACCGGTGTGCTCGACCTCCTCGAGCTGCAGCCGGTCGCCGGAGACAAGCTCGGTCGCGCCGAGCCGCACGGTGCCGTCGGTCTCGAGCGTGATGTCGACGGTGACGAGCACGTCACCGGCCGGCGCCTCGGGGAGGTCGACGACGGCGTACTTGCCGAGGTGGCGATTCTTCGGAGCCTCGGTGGACTCGCCTTCCCAGATGTCGAACTCGATCCGCGCCTCGTTGTGATGGCGGGTCGCGAACACGCGATGCTCGCGCGTCGGCACCACGGAGCTCTGCGCGATCACCGACTCGCACTCGCCACCCTCGACCGAGATCGAGATGCCACGCGCAGCGACATCGATCAGCAGGATGCCGTCGATCGCGCCCTCGAGTCGCGCCACCTCGATCGCCGCACCGACGGCAACGACCTCCTCGGGGTTCGGCACCAGCCTCGGATCGCAGCCGGTGACCCGCGCGATCTCGCGCTTGACCGCCGGCATCCGCGTCATCCCACCGACGAGGAGCACCTCCTGGACGTCCTCGCGCCGGCGACCCGCGAGCTCGAGCGCGACCTGGATCGGAGACTCGAGCCGGCGAACCAGTGGCGACGACCACAGCTCGAGCTCGTCGCGGCGGATCGCGCGGCCGTACTCGGTGGCCTTGCCCGACGGCAACTGGACGAGCTCGCTGATCTGGATGTGGGTGGCGGAAGAGGTCGACAGCTCGTGCTTCGCGCGCTGCGCTGCGAGCCGCAGCCGCTCGATCGCGATCACGTCGGTCGAGACGTCGAGCGCCTTGACCTGCTTGACGTCGCGCACGAGATGCTCGAGCACCGCGCGATCGACGTCGTCGCCGCCGAGGAACGGATCCCCCGTCGTCGCGAGCACCTCGAACACGCCGCCCTCGACATCGACGACAGCGACATCGAACGTACCGCCACCGAGGTCACACACCAGGTACTTCCGATCGGCGCCACGATGTGCGCCATAGCCAAGCGCCGCGGCGGTGGGCTCGCTGAGCAAGCGCAACACGTCGAGCCCGGCGATCTGGGCGGCGTCCTTCGTCGCCTGGCGCTGCGCGGCGTCGTACCAGGCGGGGGTCGTGATCACCGCACCCGTCACGGGCTCCTTGAAGAATCGCTCGCCCATGTTCTTGAGCTCGCGCAGGATCAGCGCGAGGACTTCCTCGGGCGACACGTTCCTGCCGGGCGCCAACTTGATCCAGCAATCACCGTTCGACGACTCGACGAGCTCGTACGGCAACACCCGCGCGAGGCGCCGGACATCGGGATGATCGAAGCGGCGACCGAGCAGCCGCTTGGCCGCGAAGATCGTGACATCGGGTGCGCAGTCGAGGCCCTCGCGTGCGGCCTCCCCGATCACCACCCCGTCGGGCGCGTACCACACCACCGAGGGCAGCGTCGTCGAGCCTTCCTCGGTGGTCAGCACGCGGGGTGCACCGTCGGCATCGATCACCGAGACGACCGAGTTGCTGGTGCCGAGGTCGATGCCGATCGCCCGCCCGCGTTTCATTTGAACACCGTGCGGATCTCGTCGAGGCGCTGCGCACCGTTGCGTCGCACGTGATCGAGGATCTGCGACGCCTCGCGGCACTGCTCGAAGTGCGCGAGCGCGGTCTCGAGCTGTGACGTCGCGAGCATGACCTCGCCACCTTGCAGCGCGGTGATCGAGGCGGCCACGTAGTACAGCGAGCGCAGCGTGCGGCTGCGCGGATACACGCAGAGCGCCGCGGCGAGCACCTCCTGCGCATGGGACGCGTCACCCTCCGACAGCATCGTGCGCGCACGGCTCTCGAACGCCTCGCCACCCTGCATCGTCGCCGGATCCATGATCGGAGGGACCTGCTCGGCCAGCTTCGCTACCGGCGGTGTCTCGATCGGGATCGAAGACGTTGCCGTCGGCGTACGCCCGCGGCTACTCAGATCATCGAAACCGACGAGCCAGCCCGCCGGTGCCTTGACCTGCGAACGCACCATCGTCGCGCGACCCTCTGCGACCAGGCTCGCGCGCTGCCGATCGTAGGCGCGGTTCGCGAGCACCGTGAGCTCCTCGGCGAGGTGGCTGATCGCCGGCGAGCGATGGCGCGCGACGAGATCGGGATGGTGGCGCTTGATCAGCCCCATCCAGCCCTGCCGCACGGCATCTGCATCCGCATCCGCTTCGACACCGAGCACGTCGTGCACCGACGCGGCGCGCAGCTTGCGCAGCTCGGAGGTCAGCTGCTGGAATAGCTGGCGCTCGTCGACCGGCAGATCCTCCTCGGTGATCCGCGACATCGTGGGACGCGGTGCGGGAACCGGTGCGGCGACTGGCTCTGGCTCCGTCGGGCCCGAGCCCTCGGCCATGCCGCGGATCCGCGCGACCACCTCCGCGGTGAAGCCCGCGAGCTCGACTTCGATCCAGGTCTTGGTGTCGCCCGCGATCGGCGACGACTTCGCGATCACACCGTCGATCGCCATCACCACGCTGTTCGGCAGCTCGAGCCCGAGGGTGACCTGGGTTCCGATCTTCGCGTCGAACGGAACCTTCATCGACAGCAGCTTGCCGCCGCGCAGCTTCCGCTGATGGAACACCTCGACCTGTTCCCAGGTGGTGCACCGGACGTGCAGCGTCCGACCGTTGCCCATCTACGGCCCCTTCTTCTTCGGAGCCTTCGGATCGGGGACGAGATCGACCTGCCGCTCGAGGACGGTCAGCTTCGCGGCGCTGTCGATCGGATCGGTGGGCTTGCCCTTCTTGGGATCGCGCCACTCGTCGGTGCCGATCAACAGCGACTTGTCGAGGAACGTATCCTTCTGGACCTTGAGCTCGTAGGTGCGCCCGGCCGGGATACCGGCGAGCTCGACCGAATCGGTCATGCCGATGTACAGCCAGACGTCGGCCTTGCAGGCTGTCTTCTCCGCCGCCCCGCTGGTGCCGTCGACGCACAGCGCCTCGACGTGGATCGGACCCCGACCACCGACGAAGCCAGTGGCATCGGGTGGCTTCGGCGGCATCGCCGGCAGCTTGCTGGGTTTCGGAGTCTTCTTGAGCTCGACGGTGATCCGCGCCAGCCGCTTGTCCTTCTCGCCGGACCAGTGCGCACCGACGACCTGCGTATCGATCGACTGGAACCCCGCGGGCCCCTCGATCCGCAGCTCGTGCATGCGATCCGACGACAGCCCGAGCGAATCCATCGGCGTGGTGCCGAGCTTGAGCCAGACGCCGGCCTGGGGTGGGATCGACTTGACCTTGAGCGTGCCCGGATCGACGAGCGCGTCGGTCATCTGCTTGGTCAGCTCGGCGGCCTTGCGCTCGAGCTCCTCGCGCTCCTTCCTGCGCTTCTCGGCGATCTCGTCGACGCCATCGTCGCGCGAGGTGACGATGTAGATCACGCCGCCGACCAACCCGACGAGCACGAGCAAGCCGATGATGCCCGGCAGCCGACTCTTGATCCGGACCGGCGGAGCATCGTCGACCATGATCGGATCGACGATCGGCTGCACGGCTCTCGACTTGGGCTTGTCGGGCTTGATCGCGTCGCCGGAAGTCGGATTGTTGGTCTCGACCCGCGCCGCCGCAGCCTCGGCACGTATCGCCGCGTTCTCGAGCTTCTTCGCCGCGTTCTCGGCGGCATCGGCCGCGCCGCTGATCCGCGCCGACGGTGCATCGAGCCCGGCGAGCGCATCCATCGCGATCGCCTCGTCGGTGCCGCTGCTCGGCATCCGTGCCGGACGGGAGGTGCTGGGTCGACCGAGCCCCACGATCGCTTCGAGGGCCGCGGCCTCGTCGACCGACTGCGAGCGACGCTTGCTCAGCGGCGGTGCTTTCGTGGGCTCCGAATCGCGTCGATCCATCCCGAGGGGCGGCGGTGGCGTCTCATCATCCGGATCGTCGAGCGACGGCACCCGCGGCCTGACCTGAACGATCGCCTCGCGCTTGCGCGGATCCATCTGGATCAGCTCGCTGATCGGATCGCGCTTGAACGCGGCCATGTCCTCGACCGAGGTCATCTCGCGCGGGTCCTCGAGATCGCTGAGCAGCGCATCGAGCCGGTTCGCGCCCGTCGCGGGACCGGACCGCGACGCGAAGACCTCGGCACGCAGATCCACGCTCGGGCGCATCGGGGTGACTTGCACCGCCGCGGACGTGGCGCCGAGGGACGCGAGCAGATCCTCGGTGGCGTCGTCGATGTTGGTATCGGTCTCCGACAGCCCGGCCGCCCGGATCACTTCGCCGCGATCCGCGAGATCCCAGCGATCGTCCTCGAACGCCTCGAGCAGATTCTCGAGCAGGTCGTTCGCGTTCTTGTAGCGCCGCACCAGATCCGTATCGAGCGCGCGCTGGACCAGCCGCTCGACCGCGGGCGAGACGTGCAACGTGCCGGGCGGGACCTCGCCCGACAGCGTCGTGAACAGCATCGCGCCAGCGGCGAACACGTCCGAGGCCGGCGACGGATCCTCGCCGACCACGAGCTCGGGTGCGAGGTAGCCGGACAGCCCGCGCCACAGCGACGAATCCGCACCCTGCGCGACCGCCGAGGTCAGCGCGCGGCCGTTGACGAAATCGCCGAGCTTGACGGCCCCGTCCTGATCGACCAACACACTCCGTGGGTGGACCGCCCCATGGACGACCCGCGCCTTGTGCGCGGCAGCTAGACCCTCGACCACGCTCTTGCCGATCGCGGCCGCGACCTGGAGTGGCAGCTTGCCGCCGTCTTTGCGGTTCGCGCGCGCCGCCGAGATCAGGTCTTGCAGCGTCACGTAACGACCCACGCCACGGGTCACCACGACCACATCCGGGCCACCGTGCTCGACCGCGACGGTGGGCACGATGTTGGGGTGGTCGAGCGAGATCGCGGTCTGGATATCCTTGATATCGACCAGCGCTGTCCGAAAGGCGGCTTCGTCCAGCAGCTTCGGCTCGATCACCAGGCCACGCAGGTTGCGCTGCCCCGACCACTGCGCCCGGTGAATGGCGCCGTACATGGTGACGGCGAGGCGCTCACTGAGCACGACACCGGCGATGATTTGTTCGGCCGCTCCACCCACGGTCAGCGCGACGATAGCACTCTGGGAGACCGCACTCAGCCACCGAGGAAGCGGAAGTGCAGCTGCAAATACGGCTCGGCGAATAGATAAAACACCGCGGCCATGCACAGGAACGGTCCGAACGGCAGCTCGGTGCGCATCAGGGAGGGCGCAACCTCGGAATCCTCGCCTTCCGGGGTCTCCTCCTCCGGAGTCTTCCGGGCGCGGGCCAGGACGGCGATCCCGATCACCGAGCCGATCAGCGCTCCGCCGAACAGCGACACGAACACACCTTTCCAGCCGAGCAGCGCGCCGATCACGGCCAGCAGCTTGCTATCGCCGAGGCCCAACCCCTCGCGACCCGTCACCCGGTAGTAGATCTCCCCGATCAGCCACGGGAACCCGTAGCCGATCGCGACGCCAACCAGCCCTTCCCACCACAGCCGCTCGGCGAGCAGCCACCCGAGCCCATAGAACAGGGCGATCGACGGGTAGGTGACCTTGTCGAGGATCAGCTTGTGATCGATGTCGATGAACGTGATCACGACCATCACGAAGCAGAACGCGGCGTAGATCCCGAACCGGACCAAGCGGTGGTCGAAGTCTTCCTTCCACCACCACATCCCATGCTGGACGGTGAACCACCACGCGACGCCGAACAGCGCACCGGTAGCCGCCTCGACGATCAAGTAGCGCGCGGAGAACGGTGCCTTGCAGTTGCGGCACTTGCCGCGCAGCCACAGCCAGGCGATCAGAGGCATGTTGTCGTACCAGGCGATCGGCTGCTTGCAGGCGAAGCAGTGCGAGCCCGGTTTGACCACCGAGCGGCCCTTCGGGAACTCCTCGGTCGGCGGCCACCGATAGATGCAGACGTTCGCGAAGCTCCCCCACAGCAGCCCGAGGACCACCACGAAGACGTACGCGGCGATCGAGCCCGTGTGTTGCTCCCAGATGTCGAGCATCCGTGGAGACGGTAGCCTGATTGACCTGGCCCGTCGAGAAAGCTAAGACACCTCGCAGATGCGTCTCGTTGTCGTAGGTCTCCTGGTCGTCGCGTGCGGGCGCGATCAGGGTGTCAGCGACGAGCAGCTCAAGGGTCTCGTCGTCGAGGCCAAGGTGGCGTCACCGATCGATGTCGACCAGGCCACCAAGGATCCGGCAGAGCTGACCCGTGCCATGAAGGCGTCGCACGGTGCCGTTCTGGCAGCGCTCGGTCCCCATCGCCTCACGCTCGAGACGCACACGATCGTCGAGGAGGCCGGCAAGGCGGTCAGCGACCTCGCCGACAAGACGGTCCTCGAGCTCGGCGACAAGGGGTCGGATCGTCCCGACGATGTCGCGTTCCACGGCCTCTACGAGAACTCGGCGGACTACGGTCGCGAGGTCATCTTCAAGGCCGGGAAGCTGTACCTGAAGCCGCGCTACCAGAAGTGGCACGGGCGCACACCCGAAACGCTCGACGAGCCGGCGCAGCTGCGCGATAGCTACTTCGGGCCGATCGCGGCGACGTGGGAGCTCGTCGGACCTGGAGCGGAGTTGACGGATAAGGGGCCGGTCCAGGTCGCCGGACGCGCCGGTCGCAAGATCATGGTCAAGCTCGCACCGTCGCCGCGGGAGCTTCCGCTCGAGGCGCTACCGCAACGAAAGTGGCGCGAATCGAGGACGATCGCTGCGCTCGACGGCGAGGTCACGATCGACGTCGAGAAGGGCGTGCCGTTGGCGATCGACATCACCGGCGCTATCGCGTTCTCGCGCGAGGGCCGGCGGTTCACGATGAAGCTCGCGATCAAAGGTGCGATCACCAAGCTCGGCGTCACCGAGATCACCGCCCCTCCCGACGGCGACGTGATCTCCACGCCCACGCGCCGTGGCGAGGTCGACGAGCGGGACTATCTGTTGAACGGCATCGCACCGCCGATCCGCAAGAACGCCGATGGCACGGCCAAGCCCCCCGCCGCGCCAGCCTCGGGATCGGGATCCGGATCCGGATCCGCCGTGAAACCGTCGGGATCGCCCAAGTGACCACCGCGCTCGTCACGCGCCGTGGCTACCTCGACGATCATCGCCGCGCGATCATCGCTCGCTCGCTCGCCGGTGCACTCGCGGGTGCAGTGCCGCTGCCGTTCCTCGACGACTGGGCGATCTCCGTCGTGCTCGGCGGTGGCTACAAGCGGATCGCACGCGACCACCAGATCGACGTCGATACCGATGCGGTGACCGCGCTGGTCCATGGCCCGTCGAGGCCCACGTCGCTCGTCGACATGGCGGCCGGCGGCATCTTGCTTCGCATCGCGAGCGCGACCACGAAGCGGATGATGGTGCTGATCGCCACCGTCAACCGCGCACGCGCCGCCTCGCGCACGTACGTGACGATGACGCTGTTCGATCACTACTGCGCCAAGCTCCACACCGGCCTCGCGATCGATCGCGTCACGGCGCTGGCGCTGCGCGAGGAGATCGGTCGGGCGATCGAGAACACGCCGGGCGCGCTGTCGTGGCGGCCGTTCCGCCGTGGTGTGCTCGCCGCCGCGCGGGCCTCGCTCAAGGCGCCGCTCGAGCTCGCCGATCTCGCGAGTCGCGGTGCGCTGCGCCGATTGCTGTCGAACAACGTCGAGGTCACCGACGCCGAGGTCGTCGACGAGCTCGATCGAACGATCGAGACGTCGCTCGCGACCAAGACCAACTTCTTGTCGCGCGCCACCGCTGCCGTCGAGGTCCAGCTGTCCGCCGAGGGCAACCCGTACCTCGACGCGGTGATCGACAACTTCGATCGCCGGTGGCGCGCCCGTCAGGCGCTCAAGTGACGGCGATCCCCGAGCGTCAGCTGCTCGCGCAGGCGAAGCGCGTCGTGATCAAGATCGGCAGCCGGCTCGTCGCGGAGAGTCCGGCGAGTCGCCCGGCGGCGATCGCGGATCAAGTGCTCGAGCTACGGCGGCGCGGCGTCGAGGTGGTGATCGTCAGCTCGGGCGCGATCGCGCTCGGCATGAAGAAGCTCAAGATCACCGCGCGCCCGCACGAATTGCCCGTGCTCCAGGCGTGTGCCGCCGTCGGCCAGAGCCAGCTGATGCAGCACTGGGAGCACGGCTTCGCGGCGCACGAGATCGCGATCGGCCAGGTGCTGCTGACCCACGATGACCTCGGCGACCGCAGGCGCTTCCTGTCGGCGCGGCTGACGCTGCGCGCACTCCTCGATGGTCAGGTGGTCCCGATCATCAACGAGAACGACACGGTCGCCACCGACGAGATCAAGTTCGGCGACAACGATCAGCTCGCCGCGCTGGTCTGCAACCTCGTCTCGGCCGACGTGCTCGTGATCCTGACCGACGTCGAAGGTGTCCGCGGCGCGGACGGTGTGAGGATGCCGATCGTGCGCGACATCGATCGCGAAGCCGTGCCGGTCGCGGGCGGCAGCGTGAGCGGCGTCGGTTCCGGCGGGATGGCGAGCAAGGTCGGCTCCGCGCGGATCGTGACACGCACCGGCATCCCGGCGATCGTGGCGCCGGGTCGCGAGCCCGACATCGTGTCGCGCGTGCTCGCCGGCGAGGATCTCGGCACGCTGTTCCTGCCCGCGCAACGCGAGCTGTCGTCGCGCAAGCACTGGATCGCGTACGGGGCGAAGCCCGCCGGCTCGCTGGTGATCGACGACGGCGCACGCCGTGCGTTGATCGACAACGGCAAGAGCCTGCTGCCCGCGGGGATCAAGGAGGTGCGCGGAGAGTTCGCCCTCGGAGACACGGTGTCCGTGATCTCGTCGACGGGCACCGAGCTCGCACGTGGGCTCATTGCATACCCCGCCGACGAGCTACGCTCCATCGCAGGCTTGCAATCGACGCAGATCGAGGCCAGGCTCGGTTACAAGAGCATCGACGAAGCAATCCATCGAGATGACCTCGTGATTCTGTGAATTCGCAACGCTCTGTCACGCCCTCCGGGCCGAGCGATCGCGCCGCGACCATCCGCCGGGTTGCCGAGGCAGCGCGGACTGCCTCCCGCACGGTGGCCAAGGCGTCCGCCGAGCGGCGCCGCGATGCGCTGCTCGCGATCGCCGACTCGATCGACGGTCGGCGCGTGCAGATCCTCGAGGCCAACGAGCAGGATCTCGTCGCGGGCAAGGCCGCCGGGCTGACACCCGCGCTCCTCGATCGGTTGCGGCTCGACGATGCGCGCATCGCGTCCCTGTCCCGCGCGGTCCGCGAGATCGCCGCGGCTCCCGAGCTGGTCGGGCGCGTCGATCGCACCGAGACGCGACCCAATGGGCTCGTCGTCGAGCGCGTCCGGATCCCGCTCGGCGTGATCGCGATGATCTACGAGGCGCGCCCCAACGTCACCGTCGACGCCGCGGCGCTCTGCCTCAAGGCGGCGAACGCGTGCATCCTGCGCGGTGGACGAGAGGCGCTCGAGAGCAACAAGGCGCTGCTGTCCTCGGTCCACGCCGGGCTGCTTGCCGCCGGGCTGCCCGAAGACACCGTGCAACTGCTACCCACGACGGACCGCGAGGCGATCGTCGATCTGGTCAAGCTCGACGATTTGATCGATCTCGTGATCCCGCGCGGCGGAGAAGGCTTGATCCGGTACGTCGCCGAGCACGCGCGCGTCCCGGTGATCAAGCACTACAAGGGCGTCTGCCACATCTACGTCCACTCCGGCGACCTCGACCGCGCCGTCGAGATCGTCCGCAACGCGAAGGTGTCGCGCCCCGGCGTGTGCAATGCGCTCGAGACGCTGCTCGTCGACAAGGCGATCGCGGCTGATCTCGTCCCACGGCTCGTCGCCGCCTTGCCGGAGGTCGAGCTGCGCGGGGATGCCGCGACGCAGAAGCTCGGTGGGGACAAGGTCGTCGCGGCCACCGAGGACGATTGGTACGCGGAGTACCTCGATCTCATCCTCGCGGTCCGCGTCGTCGATGGCATCGAGCAGGCGATCCGTCACATCGAGCACTACGGCTCGTCGCACACCGAGTCGATCCTGACCACGGACACCGTGACCGCCGAGCGCTTCGTCCGCGAGGTCGACTCCTCGACCGTGATGGTCAACGCCTCGACGCGGTTCGCCGATGGTGGGGAATTAGGCCTCGGGGCGGAGATCGGAATCTCCACGACCAGGCTCCACGCCTACGGTCCAATGGGCGCCGAGGGCCTCACGACGACCAAATTCGTGGTACGCGGCAACGGCCAGACGAGAAACTAACAGGACGACCCCTACCGCATGACGCAGAAGACGAAGGCCCCCAAGCGCGCGATTCCTCCGAAGGCCAGCCGAGGAAAGGCGCGAACGTCGGTTCCACCAGCGGCTCCCGAACCGAACGACAGTACCGACGGTCTCGACGGAGCGTTGCGCGCACTGACGCTCGCCCTCGACAAGAAGGCGCTCGATCCCATCCTGCTCGACGTCCGTGCGTTGTGCTCGTTCTGCAACTACCAGCTCGTCCTGTCGGGGCGCAGCGATCGCCAGGTCGACGCGATCGCCGACGGCATCTCTGCCGCACTCAAGCAGGAAGGCCTGCGTCCGATCGGCTCGGAAGGCGCACGCACCGGCCAGTGGGCGCTGCTCGACTACGGAGATTTCGTGGTCCACGTGTTCCTCCACTCGGCGCGCGAGCACTACGACCTCGAGGGCCTGTGGAGCGACGCGCCTCGGGTCCCGATCGAGGTGCCGCCGGAAGCGCGCGTCCCGGTCGACGATGCGTACGAAGCCTTGACCTAGGCCGAGCTCGCGCGGCGCCCGATGAAGATCACGCTGGCCGTCGTCGGGAAGCTCAAGGAGAGCTACTTCCTCGACGCCGAGGCCGAGTACCTCAAGCGCCTCCGACCCTACGGCACGGTGGTCGTCGCCGAGCACAAGGACGACGCGGCCCTGCTCGCTGCGATCCCGACGACCGCGCACCTGTTCGCCTTCGACGAGAGGGGCACCGGGCTGAGCAGCAAGGCATTCGCCGACCTGATCGGCACCGAGCAGCAACACGGCGCCGGTGCACCGGTGTGGTTCGCGATCGGCGGCGCCGATGGCCACACCGACGCGCTACGGGCGCGTGCGAAGAAGCTGCTCTCGTTCGGCCAGATGACGATCGCCCACCGGCTCGTGCGACTCCTCGTGCTCGAGCAGATCTATCGCGCGTTCAAGATCCTCAAGGGCGAGCCCTACCACCGCGACTGACGATTGAATTCGGAGTCCCCGGCTCGGGTTAGCAACCGCGGCCCGGCGTGTACTTCTTCGTGCGGTAGTGGCGATCCTCGAGCGTGTACACGGCCTCGGTGGGCGTCGGCTCGAGGCACCGGCTGTCGTTGTCGAGCCTGCGCTGCTCCTTCGCGATCAGATCGAGCGCCCCCTTGGTGTCGCCCTTGTCGAGCCGATAGCTGCGCACCATGCCGCGGCCTGTGGGACCTCGCTCCTCGACGGTGTCCATCAGCACCATCGATCCGCGATCACTCTCGCTCAGCGAGATCAGATAGAGCTTCTTGCGCGTGGCCGTTCCGGTGACCTGCTTGCGGGACTTGTTCTCCGCCGTGGCCTGGTTGCTCTCGCGCGTCAGGATCGCGACGACTGGAAACTTCATCGAGCGTGCGCCCGGCACCTTGGTGTAGCGGCCGCTGCTGCGTGACAGCGCGCGCGTCGAGAGCGACGTGGGAGCACCGTGGAGATCGACGACGCCAATGATCTCGATGGCGTCGGCGGCCCCGAGATCGAGCTTCCGCCAGGTGCACTCGGTGGCGGTGCACTTCATCACCAGCGCACCGGTCATCACGTACGTGCCGTAGTCGAACCGCCCGAGCACGACGTGCGTGGCATCGTTGCCGGTAGGGAGCTCGTAGCCGACGACCTCGTGAACCTTGTCGACGGTGACCGAGAACCCCTTCGCGAAGATCGCGTCGTGCTCGCCGGCGTGAGCGATGCCGGTCGTCGCGACCAACGCCAGGAGGAAGCGCATGCCCGATGGTAGCGCGGGACGAGCTACTTGCCCTTGCGGTTGTGGAGCATCGCCCGATCGATCTCGCGCTGCGCATCCTGCGTCTTCTTGGTCTCGCGCTTGTCGTGCTGCTTCTTGTGCGTGACCAGCGCGATCTCGACCTTGACGCGCGCGCCTTTGAAGTAGAGCTGGAGCGGGATGATCGTCTGGCCCTTGATCAGCGTCTTGGCGAGCTTGTCGATCTGATGGCTGTGCAGCAGCAGCTTGCGAACGCGCGCCACCTCGTGCTGCCAGCGGTTCGCCTGCGAGTACTCGTTGATCTGGATGCCGTGCAGGAACGCCTGACCCTTGCGGATCTCGACGAAGCCGTCGGCCATCGTCACCTTCGCCGCGCGCAACGACTTGACCTCGGAGCCGACCAGCACGATGCCTGCTTCGAGCTTGTCGTGGATCAGGAAGTCGTGGGTCGCCTTGCGGTTGGTCGCGATGACGACGACGTGATCTTTCGGATTCTTTACCATTCGCCGATGTTCTTCATCGAGATCCACGGCTCGGCCGGGACCTTCGCGTCGCCCTTCTGGAGCAGCTCGACCGAGATCAGATCGGGCGAGCGCACGAACGCCATCCGGCCATCGCGGGGTGGGCGGCTGATCGTGTACCCGGCATCGATCAACCGCTGGCAGGCGGCGTAGACATCCTCGACCTCGTAGGCGACATGGCCGAAGTTGCGGCCGCCCGAGTAGGGATCGTTTTGATCCCAGTTGTGGGTCAGCTCGATCTGCGGCGAATCGCCCTCCCGGGTCTCACCCAGAAACACGAGCGTGTAGCGACCCTGCTCGGAATCTTTTCTGCGCACTTCGTGCAAGCCGAGACCTTCACAAAAGAACCGCAGTGCCGCGGGAAGGTCGCGGACGCGGACCATCGTGTGGAGGTAACGCATGCCGCTAAGGTATCCTGCCGCCATGAGCGAGCCCAACGTCCTCGTCAACTTCCGCCTCGATCGCGACAAGCCGGCTCGCGTGAAGTGGCTGGCGACTGATGGTGTTCCCGGTGATGGCTACAAGGCGCAGGTCACGGCGGTCCGGCTCGCGGACGGCTCCACCCTCGAGATGGATAGCTCCGCGATCATGGAGCAGACCGCGCCGGATCCCGCGGGCGGCCTTGGCGGGTATCTCGTGACGTTCAACGGCATGGTCGGCTTCGCGTCGGACCATCCCGACCGCAAGAAGATCGACGCGATCGGCGACGGCGTGATCGACTACGACCTGACGTTCGTCAAGGAAGAGGACGGCTCGGTCGCGGTCGAGAACCAGGACTACAAGGTCGTCGAGAAGCCGCAGGGCGCCGTCCACAACCTGTCGAAGAAGTAATGCGCGAGGACACCCCGAGCCGGACGGCGGCGTGGGTGGCGGCCGCACGACACTTCGGTCGGTTGCTTCCCGAGCACATCCGGCTCGCCGACGATCCCTACGGCGCAGCGTTCACGTCACCGCGACTCGCCGGCTTGATCGAAGCAGCGATCTCCGCCGGTCACGAGCCCGGCCTGACGCTGGGCAATGCGCTGCGAAGCGTGCGGCATCCGCTGACGCGCATCCCGGGTCTGCGCGACTGGATCCTGTACATGCAGGTCCGCACGCGCGTGATCGACGATGCGCTGCGAGCGTTCATCGCGAAGGGCGGTCGCCAGTTGGTCGTGCTCGGCGCCGGCTATGACTGCCGCGTGCTGCGGTTGCCGGAGCTCGACGACTGCCAGGTGTTCGAGGTCGATCATCCGGCGACGCAGCGGCACAAGCGAGCCGTGCTCGAGCACCACGGGATCGCGCACGGCGACGCTACCTATGTCACGTGGAACTTCGAGGAGCGCCCCGTCGAGGATCTGCCGGAGTACCTCGCCGAGCTCGGGCAGGATCCCACCACGCCGACATTCACGATCTGGGAAGGCGTCACGATGTACCTCAGCGAGCCGGCGATCGATGCCTCGCTGCGGGCGATCGCCGAGTGGAGCGGCCCTGGCGGAGAGCTCGCGATGACGTACTTCGCGAAGAGCAGATTGGAGAAGCCGTCGATCGCGACCCGCATCATGCGTGCGGCGGTCTCGACGATCGGCGAGCCGTGGCGCTGGGGCTGGGCGCCGGAGGAGCTGCCGGCCTACCTCGCCGAGCGCGGCCTCGAGCTGACCGAGGACATCTCGCTCGCGGACGCGGCACGCGAGCTGCTGCCCGGCGATCTCGCATCGGCGGTCAAGGATCCGGATCGCCGCGTCGCCCTGTCGACCGCCCGCGAGTCGATCGCGCTCGCCTCGAAGCCATGATCCTGATCGCCGGCGGCGGCATCTTCGGGGTCACCGCGGCGCTCGAGCTCCGCGCGCGTGGTCGCGAGGTGATGCTGTGCGATCCGGGCGCCCTGCCCCACCCGCTCGCGGAGTCGACGGATGTCAGCAAGGTCGTGCGCTGCGACTATGGCTCCGATCTGCTCTACACCCAGCTCGGCGAGCGAGCGCTCGAGGGCTGGCGGCGGTGGAACGAACAGCGCGTGCTCTATCACGAGACCGGCGTGACGTTCCTGACTCGTGCAACCATGCGACCCGGCGGCTTCGAGCACGACAGCTTCGCGCTGCTGACGGCGCGCGGACATCGCATCGAACGGCTCGACGGAGCAGAGCTCGCGCGGCGGTTCCCCGCCTATCGCCCGGGTGCGCTCGTCGACGGATATTTCCACGCCGAAGGAGGCTGGGCGGAGTCCGGCAACGTCGTCGCACATCTTGCCGGGCGCGCGCGCGACGCCGGCGTGATCGTTCGCGAGCACTGCGCGGTCGACCGGCTCGTCGACGACGGTGCGTTCGCGGGCGACGAGCATCTGCGAGCGGAGACCGTGGTGGTGTGCGCCGGATCGTGGACGCCTCGGTTACTCCCCGAGCTGACGTCCCTGCGGGCGATCGGACAGCCGGTGTTTCACTTCCGGCCGGGCGATCCGTCGCTGTTCGAGGCGCACCACTTTCCGGTGTTCGGTGCTGCGATCGCCCAGACCGGGTACTACGGCTTCCCGCTCACCGACGGCATCGTCAAGATCGCGAACCACGGCGCGGGCCGAGAGATCGCTGCGCTGGAGCGCGACTCGGTGACTGTCACCGCGGCGCAGCTCGAGCACGTGCGCGCGTTCGTCCGCGATCTGTTTCCGAGGCTCGGCGACGCGATCGCGTCCACGCGATGCTGCGTCTACGGCGACTCGCTCGACGGCCATCCCTGGATCGCGCCGCATCCCGAACGATCGAATGTCGTCGTCGCCGCCGGAGGCAGCGGTCACGCGTTCAAGTTCGCGCCCGTGCTCGGCGAGCTGATCGCGAATGCGGTCGAAGGCGTCGTCGTCGAGAGGTTTGCCTGGAGAACCCTCGAACATGGATCGCGTGGCGATGCCGCGCGTGCGTTACCAGTAGTCGGCGAAGCAGTCGACTAGGACGTTGGCTTCCGGATCGGTCTCGTACATCCAGTCCTCGAACGCTTCGTCTTCGAGGATCGGGAGCTCGCTGCCCGGCAGATCGCAGCCCTCGAGCTCGCCGTCCTCGCAGTACACCGCGGGATCGAACAGCGCGTCGGCGTCGGTCACCCAGTAGACCTCCAGCGGGAACTCGGTGTTGTCGACGATGAAGCCGCAGTACGTGCTGTACCAGCAGTCCTCGTCATCGGTCTCGCTGCACTCCTTGGTGTCGCCGTACTCGACCCGGATCAGCGTGTACGCGATGCCGTCCGCGTCCTCGAACGTCTGCGAGCGTGCGTCGTGGACGGTCCGCTCGGTCAGCCCGAAGGCTTCGTCCGTCGAACCGCAGCTGTCGCAGGAAGCGAGCGCGTCATCATCCTTGCAGCCCGCGAGGCCGAGGGCGAGCAAGGCGAACAGGGCGAGGCGGTGAGTCATGCACCAACCTTTCGCAACCCGGGTGCCACGGCTCCGCCGAGCGCTTCCGGGCAGTTGGCTCCGCGATCGCTGTCTTCGGCGGTAGGCGGCTGCATCACTCGGTCGGCAAAAGCGCAGTTCCGAGTCCCTGAGAAAACCACGACAGCGATGTCTCGGCACCTGCCGGCGAGGTACGCGAGGTCGAGGAGTTAGCGACGTAAAACCGCGTGGCCACTTGCTTGCAGTCTTGCGACGACATGCTTTCACGCTGGCCCTCGTTAGTTCGCCACGGCCTCCTCGGCTCCACGCTCCTGACGATCGCGGCACAGCCGGCGGCCGCCGAGCCGTGCGGTGACCACGCCGACAGCAGCGTCGGGATCGTGCTCGGCATGGACTTCGCCCCGAAGGCGCGCCTGCTGTTCGGGCTCGAGGGCCGGAAGTGCATGGGTGACAAGGGCGAGGTGTTCGCGCGGCTCCAGGTCGGCGGCGGTACACGGTTGATCGTGGGCTCGCGGATCCGCCCCTTCGAGGAGATGTTCGACGAGAGCGACAAGGAGAAGCTGGGGCTCGAGGCCGGCATCGCGCTCGAGAGCGATGGCAAGCTCGGGGCACATCTCGCCGCGACCTACGGCTACCACTTCGCGTACCTCGCCGCGCAAGGCCTGTTCCCCCTGTCGGGTGGCGAGCGACCGAAGCGCGCCGGCATGGTGTTCGGGGTGTCGCCGTGGACGCTCGGCGAGGCCACCGTCGTCGAAGGCCGCCCGCTGATCCACGACGGATATATGCTGCGTCCCGCGATCGCCGGGCTCCCCTTCGCACGTTCGGGAGAGGACCGCGCGGTCCGCGATCACTTCGCGTCGTCGGCGCAGATCGAGCTGTCGAGCGTGTGGACGTTCCTTCGTCTCGCCGCCGAGCTCGCGGCGGTCGGTGCACCGGCGGAGCTGATCGCCCGCGCGCTCGATGCGGCCGATGACGAAGTTCGCCACGCCGAGCTGTGCTCGCACGCGGCGGGTGGTGTCGAGCTCGCGGCGTTGCCGATGATCGCCGCCCAACCTCGCTTCACCGCGCGGAGCCAGCGCGCCCTCTCGATCCTCGCACTCGAGGCGTGGCTCGAGGGTTGTCTCAACGAGACCGCCGCCGCCGAGGAAGCGCGCCTCGCCGCGGGTGAAGCCGAGCGAGACGTGGCGCAGCTGCTGACCGCGATCGCGCGCGACGAGGATCGCCACGCCGAGCTGTCGTGGGCCGTCCTCGCCTGGGTGTTCGAGGTGGCCCCCACCGCAGCACGAGCTGCGATCGGAGGCGCTCCCGCGCCCGTCCTGGTTGCCCGGCCCTCGCAGGATCCTGCCCTCGCCCGCCGCGGTGTCGCCTCGCCAGAGATTTCTCGTGCCGCTCGCGCTCGTGCCGAGCTCGCCGGGCGCGGCCGCTTACGAGCTCTGGCCGCCTGAGCGACGCGCCGCGTGCGGTTGGTCGTGATGCTCGGGCTCGCAGCCCGACGTGCCACGTCGCGAGCTGCGGCTCAGAGCTTCGAGATCGTCGAACGAAACAGCTCGGCGCGCTGCGCCCACGTGTTCTGCTGCGCGAGCTCCCACCGGGCGCGATGCAAGCCGTCGTCGAACCCCTGCGCGCGAAGCTGCTCGAGCCTTGCGATCAGGGCACCCGGCTCGTCGCACGTGGTGACCAGCGAACCAGCGAGCTCGCCGACTTGATTGCATCCCGGCGTGGCGAGGATCGGATGGCCGGCGGCGAGGTGCGCGAACAGCCGCGATGGACTGCCGATCGCGTTGCTCGCGCGCGTGCTGTACGGCATCACGGCGACGTCGAGCGTGGTCGCGTACTGCACGAGCTCGCGATATGGACGCGGCCCCTCGAACCGACAGCGCGGGTGCTGCTCGAGCCAGCGCAGGTGGAAGCGATCGCCGGGTGCGAGCTCGGACTGCTCGATGCCGCCGACGAACCGCCACTGCAGCCACGGCGTGGCATCGACCATCTCGCGCAGCCAATCGAGACGGAGTCGGCTCGACAGCGAGCCGAGCACGCCTGCGACCGGCCGCGAATCGGTCTGGACATGTGGAACGGGAGCCTCGCTCGCGATCAAATCGGCGGGCACTGCGTTGGGCAGCACCGTGATCTGATCGCGCGGGATGCCGTGCCGCTCGCACAGTGCATCGGCGAGCCCACTCGACACCGCGAACACCGCGCGACAACCATCGATCAGCTTGCGCTCGGCCTCGAGCACGCGGGTTGGCGCCCACTCGTACGCGGTGAAGTCATCCGTGGCGAGATAGAACCGCGGCATCGGCAGGTGACTGGCGAGCTCGGCTTGGTCCGGTGACGTGGCGAGCGTGACCCGCCTCGCGAGCCGCGGTGAGATCGTGCGCTGCGCACGACTCGGTACCACCCCGCTGGATCGCGCGGAGGCGAAGCTGCCTGTCGCGGAGATCGCGACTCCGGTGAGCAACGCGAGACCACGGGCGACGGCGCGCCCGGTGCTGCGGCCGAGCGGTCCGGTGGTGGTGCGAAGCAACCGCTCACCCATCACACCCGCGAACGACGAGCTCCAGGGGACGCGGGTGACGGGAGCGGTTTCGGCGAGCGCGTTCAGCAACTCGTGGATGGAGACGTCATCGCTTTCGATCGCGACGATGCTCTCCGCCCGCCGATCAGACGCAGTCATCCCAACAAGGTACGTCGGATCCTGCCTCACACGCTATGCTCGGGTCGTGCGCTGGCTCTTCCTCATCATTTTCCTGATCGCGACCGCCGATGCGGAGCCCAAGCCAACCGCACCGCCACCCATCAAGGTGGCATACGACGCAGAGCACCTCGATCTCGACAAGCGCGAGCTCCAGTTCAAGCTGAGCCGCACCGCGGATGCCGCTACCCTCGTCGTGATCGGCGACGATGGCAAGGACCTCGCGAAGGCGGCCCTCGACCTCAAGGGGAAGCCGGCCAACACCTGGATCCCGATCACGTGGACCCAGCCCTCGAACAGCCAGGCGATGATCCTGCGGCTGCGAGTGGCGAGCGAGGATGGCCGGGCGACGAACGTCGAGCTGATCCCGTGGTCGGTCACGGTGGATCACGAGGACGTCAACTTTCCCTCCGACTCGGCCAAGCTCGAGGCCAGTGAAGTGGCGAAGCTCGATGCCACCCTCGTGAAGATCACCGAGGTCGTCAAGAAGAGCGATCAGTTCGTCAAGCTGCGGCTCTACATCGCCGGCCACACCGACACGGTCGGGCCGTCGCCGAAGAACCGGAAGCTGTCGATCGATCGCGCCGCGGCGATCGGCAAGTACTTCCGCTCCAAGGGCCTGACGATCCCGATCGCGTTCGCGGGCTTCGGCGAGGAAGTGCTGAAGGCGAAGACGGCCGATAACGTCGACGAGCGGATCAACCGCCGCGCTGACTACGTGCTCGGGCCCGCCGCCGGTGCGCCGCCGTTCAAGGGGGCCTACCTCAAGGTCAAGGTCGGCTGGTCGCAGCTGCCCTAACCCCAGCGTTCGCCTGTGTCGATCCTTCGACCAGGCGAAGGATGGGGAACGGGGTGGGTCGTCCTCGAGCCGGGAACCCCGAAGACAATCGACCTACTTCCAGAGCTCAGCCTGGAGGACAGAGTCTTGAAGATCGAGGTCAACCGAGGTGAGCTCTGGGGGTAGGAGGCGCTCGAAAAGCTCGCCTAGCTTTGCCGGTTGGTGCCTCCGCACGCCGGGCTCCGCCAGGAATCGGCACGCTACCGTCGGCGGATGCGATGGGTGCTTCTTGGTCTGCTCGCGGCATCGACCGCACACGCCGATCCAGTCGTCACGGCCACGGCCGGGGCGACCTCGAGCGAACCGTCGAATCTGGTCTACGTCGAGCTGCTCGGGAAAGCCGGTGCGTATGGCGTGGGCTACGAGCGGCGCATCACCGATCGACTCTCGCTCGGCATCGCCGGGTCGTACGCCGACCTCCGAGGCCAACAGGTCTCGACCGCCACCCCGTACGTCCACGCTCGGCTGCTCGGTCGCAGGCACACGCTGTTCACCGAGCTCGGCGCGATCTTCGTTTACACGCGGATCCCCTCGCCGGTCGCCGAGTGGGATGGCATGAGCGATTCGGGCGGCGGTGGCTTCGCAGCCCTCGGCTGGCAGCACGACTGGAAGCACGTACTGGTGCGTGCTTCGGCATCGGTCCTCGTCGGTGAAGGGCGCGCGACCCCGTGGTTGGGTGTGGCGATCGGAGTGAAGCGATGAGGGCGCTGCTGATCTTCCTGACCGCGTGCACCGCCTTCGAAGACGAAGGTGGCCCGTGGGAGCCAGCTACCGAGATCACCGGCGAGCTCGCACCCGATCTGGGCCCCGCGCCCGCGCAGCGCGAGGTCCCGCCGACGCTGCGGGTCGCGACCTGGAACGTGCATTTCGGGAAGGACACCGACGGGCTGGCGGCGAACATCGCAGCGTCGCCGGTGCTGTCGACCGCCGACGTCATCCTGCTGCAGGAGATCGAGGCCTATCCCGAGGAGCAACGCACGCGGGCTAGCAAGATCGCCGAGCAGCTCGGCATGACGTGGTTCTACGCGCCGGCGCGTGTCGAGTGGAACGGCACGCACGGCATCGCGATCCTGTCGCGGTTCCCGCTCGAGGCGCCCCTGATCAAGCGGCTGCCGTACATCGATCAGGCGTTCAACTCCCGCGAGCGGAATGCGCAGTCCGTCGAGGTCGTGCTCGGCGACGCGCGCGTGCGGATCGTCAACCTCCACCTCGATCTCCGACTCGGTGTGGTCGATCGGATCTACCAGCTGTCACCGGCGGTGGTCGAGCTCGACGGCCCCGCGCTGCTCGGCGGTGACTTCAACAGCAACCCGTACGCGTGGCTCGACAGCACCATTCCGCTCGCCGGGACCGAGGCCGTGGTCGGCGCGGATCAGTCGGTCGTGCTCGACGACTACTTCACGCAGCAAGCCTTCATCGGCGCCGTCCCGACGACGATGGGCACGATGAGAGTTCCGATCTACGACATCCGGATCGACAACGTCTACGCGCGCGAGCACACGATCACGGCGGCCGGGGTCGATCACATCGACGGCTCCGATCACTGGGCCGTCTGGTGCGATGTCGCGCTCTAGGGTTGTCCCTTCAAGATCTTGACGTTCTTGCAGGCTGGTTCGCTCTTCAGCGCGCACGCCTTCTCGAGCAGCTCGACGGCCTTCTTGACGTTCTTCGGCACGGCCTTGCCCTCGTAATACATGATGCCTTGCTCGGTGCAGCCCTTCGCCTCGTCGAGGTCGCACGACTTCTTGAAGTTCGCGATCGCGACCTTGAGATCGACGGGCACGCCCTCCGCGAGGCGATACACGTTGCCGAGGTTGAAGCAGCCGAGGCCGTTCTTCAGGTTGCACGCCTTGTCGTAGTACTTGCGCGCCTTGGTGTGGTCCTTGTCGCCCGCGCCGTTCTTGCCGTCGGACCACGAGGTCCCGACGTTGTTGCATGCGCGACTGCTCTTGAGGTCGCACGCCTTGGTCAGCAGCTCGAGGTGCTTGGTCTCGTTCTTCTCGACGCCGTCACCCGCGAGATACTTGTCGGCGAGCTCCTCGCACTTGCTGGCCTTGCCTGCCTTGCACGCTTTGAGGTCTCCTGCCTCGTCGGCGTGGGCGGCGGAGGCGGAACACAAGATCAGCGCGGCAAGGGCGATGCGGTACATGGCGCGGATCGTGACACGACACCCATCCCGTCGACAAATCAGACCAGCGATACGATGACCAGCTCGCGGGTCTTCCCGGCGATCTTGAGCTCGAGCTCGTCGGCGACCCGCCTGCCGACCAGCGCCTTGCCGATCGGCGATTGCGGCGTGATCACGTGGATCTCGTCGCCGATCACGCTGCCACCACCCGCCGGTGCCACGAAGTAGCGGCTCTGGGTCTCCCCCTCGTCGACCGTGACGACGGCGCTGATCGCGACCGGCGCGCCCGCTATGAACACGCGCAGCTTCATCGCCGTCAGCTCCGCCACCGCGTTCTCGAGGTCGGCCACCCGCTGGGCGACGCCGCGTGCGAGGTAGCTCTGCTCGAGCCCGCGGGTGTCCTTGTCGTTCTCGGCGCGGGCCTCGGGGTGCGTGGCGCCCTCGATCGCCGCGGCGTGGGACGCACGCGCAGCCTCGAGACCCTTCTCGACGATCGCGAGGAGCTCTTTGCGGAGCGCTTCTTTGTTGATCGCCGGCACGTCTCGACGCTAACTCGATCGCGTGCTCGCGTGCTTCGCAAACCGACCTCGTTCGAGGACGTCGCGGGCATCGCCGCTGCCGGTTGTGTGGTGGCCGCGACCGTCAGTGCGCTGCCGCTGTCCTCGCGCGGACTCGCCCTACCGCGCCTGGGTTCCGGGGCCGAATAGTGCTCCGCAAGATCACTCCGTTCGAGTACTTGGTCGCGGTCATCGCGATCCTGACCCTCGTGTTCTGGCGCGATCCGGTCCCCGCCGCGCTCGCCGGACAACCGTCGTACTTCGTCTTGCTGCACTTCCTCGGCCTGATCGCGAGCTTCGCGTACGGATCGCGGGTGCTGTTCAACCGTGACGCGATGTTCGCGGCGTGGCAGTGGTTCGGCTTCTTCGGGGCCGGCGTCGTCCCGACGATCCTGCTGCTGGTCGTGCACATGGGGAACCGCGGCTCGCTGGCGTGGATGGCCGTCGGCTGGCTGGTCTGCGGGCTGACAGCTGCCGGGTTCGCAGTTCCCACGCTCGACGGCCACACCAACCTGCGGTTTCCGACCCGGCGGGAACGCGCGTTCCGAATTGCGCCGTGGGTGATCGGCTGCGTGCTCGCCGCGCTGGTGACGGTGTGGCTCCAACCGACCTACGATCCAGCGGACTCGCCCTACCGCGCCTGGTTTCCGCGCGAGGCCGGTTAACCGACGTACGTGATCTGCCACTCGCGGCAGTCGCCGTCGACGGTGACATCGATGATGTCGCCGCTCACCTTACCGAGCACGGCCTTGCCGATCGGCGAGGTCGGCGTGACCACCACGAAGTCACCATCGCCGCCGGGACCGTGGAGCGTCATCCCGGCGCCCACCGGTGCGAGGAAGAACGTGCGGCCTTCCCCGTTGTCGGCGTCCTCGATCTCGACGAGCGCGCCGATGCCGATCCTCGCGGTCGAGGACAGCTTGCCGGGCCGAAACGTCGCGAGCGTATCGACGGCGGCCATCGCATCCTGCGCGCGCTTCTGCTGGGCGCGCCCCATCGACTGCGCCTGGTGCGCCGCGCGTGCATCTTCGCGTTTCTCGTCGGGCGTCGCGCCCTCCTTCGCTTCCTGCACGACGGCATCTCGCGCGCTGAGGGCGGCGCGGGCGGAGGTCTCGAACTGGCGAACCAGCTGGCCGACAAGCTCGGTCTTGTCCATGACCGAAATGGTCGCGTCGTTTGGCAGGCCGCGCACATTTTTAGCCCACCTCTTTCAGCGACCGGGGACCGCCGTGATCAGCAGGTAGTGGTTACCGGTGACGAACACCTGGCGGGCGTGCTGCTGCAAGTACTTCCTATAGAAGGCGATGTCCTTGACCACGAGCCCCAGCTCCGGCTGCCGGAAGTTCTTCATCCGGGCGCCGTGGGACAGCTCGCCACCGATCATCCGACAGTTCGGCACGCCGAGGATCACGCTGCCGGTCGGGGCGAGGTGGCGCTGGACGATCCGGCGCAACAGGTCGCGGTCGTCGAGCTGCGAGCTCTGCAGCGTCGCGATCGCGATCACCAGGTCGAACTCGCCGAGCTCGAGCGGTTGGCCGAGGTCCGCCTCGACGAACGTGACGTGAGGGAACCGTTGTCTCGCGATCGCCAACGCCGCGGCATCGCGATCGATCCCGACGATCGTCGCTGCCTCGAGGGCGGGACGCAGCGCGAACAGCAACGCGAGCTCGTCACCGGTATGGACGCCGAGATCGAGGATGCGCGGGTGCGCGGGGAGCTCGATCCGATCGAGCGCCTCCTTGAAGTCGATCACGAAGCCCGGGTCTTCGAGCTTCGATTCGATGACCTCGTCGGCCGTCGGCACGATCCGATCGAACATCAGGCGGACGTGGGTCCCGATCCGCTCCGGCGTTCGCAGCCGGAAGCCGAGCCGATCCGCGAGCTCGGTCCACACGCGGAACGGGCGACCCTCGCTGACCTCGAGCTCGAACGTGTCGGCGCGCTCCATCGCGCGCACGATGTCGAGCAGAGTGCGATCCACACCTTACGATCGCATCACTTCGGCATCGAGAGAAGCTTCGCGTCGTCTTCGATGCGAGTGGTTAGCGACGACGGCGCGACGACGACGACGACGACGTCGGCTGGCGCTTGTAGCTCGAGCCCGAGCTCGCCGGGCGGTTGTATGACGACTGCGACGGACGCGGCTGATAGCCGGGCGCACGACCGTTGGAGTATGACGACTGCGACGGACGCGGCTGATAGGCCGGCGCGCGACCGTTCGAGTAGCCCGACGGACGCGGCTGATAGCCCTGCGAGCCCGTATTGTTGTAGCCCGACGACGGACGCGGCTGGTTGTTGTACCCAGACGACGACGGACGCGGCTGATAGCCCTGCGAGCCCGTATTGTTGTAGCCCGACGACGGACGCGGCTGGTTGTTGTTGTACCCAGACGACGGACGCGGGTTCGAGTAGCTCGTGTCTTGGTTGTAGCCAGATGACGGCCGCGGGTTGTAGCGGTTGTCGTTGCCCTGCGTGCGCGGCTGGTAACCGTTGCCGTAGTTGTTGCCACCGTAGGTCGGCCGCTGCGCCGGGCGGTTGTAACCGGTCGGCTGGTTGTAGCCACCCGATGGGCGATCGTACCCACCCGACGGACGCGGCTGATAACCACCACGGTCGTAGCTCGGGCGCCGATTGTCGACGTACGACGCGCGCGGCTGATAGCCCGAGGGGCGGTAGTTGCGATACGAGCCACGATTCTCGATCGAGCGCACCGAGTACGGCACGTCGCTGTACGCCGACCAACCGGTGTCGTGCGAGTGCGAGCGGTACCAACCGCCGTTTTGCTCGCGCCAGTAGAAGCCGCCCGTGTAGAACACCGGCTCGTCGTATGCGGCGACGACCTGCACGTCGGGCGTGAGGCTCAACAGATCAGGCTGGACGACCACCGTCGGCTGCGGCGCGATCTGCACCTGCGCATCGATCACGGGCGCCGACACCTCGGCCTGCACGACGGGTGTCGCGAGCGTCGTGGTGGCGTATGGCTGATAGCCGGCGGCACAACCGGTCGCGGCGGACACGAGCAACATGCTCGCGCCCAGCACCAAGGCGCTCATCGTCCGCCTGGGTGTATGCACAGTGGGGTTGGGGTCGGGAGAACGGGTACCGGCATTTCGCATGTCGAGGCCAATGAACGGACGAACAGGTCTATTTCAGGCATCCCCAAAGTTCGCGATCTTGCTTCCAGAAATCACTCCCCGACGAAGATCCTCGACGGGAGGAAGGATCGCGGAAGGAAGCATCGCGACGTCTCGTCGTAGCGTCACGGCTTCGCGGCCCGGTCGCGTCCTGCCTCTGCGACAGCTGCTGCACCTCGTTCTTGATCAGCTCGAACTGGATGTTGCGCGAGTCGCCCTTGCCTTGACCTCCGACGATGGCGAGCTCGGTCTGCATGATGATGCGGGCGTGCGTGCGTGCTTCCTCGTGCTCGATCAACGCGCATGCGCGCGGATGATTTCGTCGACGGTGACGTGTCGCCTCGAGAGCGACACTCGACTACGATGCGCGCCAATGCTCGCTCATGATCGCCGCGGTCACGGCCCGCCGCTCGTGTTGATCCACGGGCTCGGCTCGGCGAAGACCGTGTGGGCGCTCGTCACGCCAGCGCTCGCGACGATGTTCGACGTGATCGCGGTGGATCTTCCGGGACACGGGCAAACGCCGTGGGCTGCGGGCACCGCGATGGATCCCCGCTCGCTCGCTGATTCGGTGCGAGTCACGCTCGACAAGCTCGGCGTCGAGAAGGCGCATCTCGTCGGCAACTCGCTCGGTGGCTGGACGGCGCTCGAGCTTGCAGCCGCGCATCCCGATCGCGTCGCCAGCGTGATCGCACTCGCACCCGCGGGCATGCGCGACAAGCCGCTCGAGAAGGTCGCTCTCAGCTTCCGGGTCAACCGGTACCTCGCGCGCGGGCTGAGGCCGCTGCTACCGACGATGCTCAAGTACGAGCGGCTGCGTGCCCTCGGCTTCGCGCGCAACTCGCCAGTGTGGAAGACGTGGTCACTCGAGACCTGCCGCGACGCCGCCGACGCGATGGCACATGCACCCGGCTACGACGCAGCGCTCCAGGGCATCCTCCGTCGCGTCGCGGATTGTTCACTGCGGATCCCGTCGACGATTCCCCTCACCGTCGTGTTCGGTGACACCGACACCGTGCTGCCACCATCGACGTCACAGTCGCGCAAGTACATGCCGGCACACGGTCGCTGGATCGAATGGGAAGCATGTGGTCACGCCGTCCAGCTCGACTATCCGGATCGCGTGATCGCGCTGATCCGCGAGGTCACTGGATCTTGACGCGCGCGAGCACGTAGCCGCTCTCGCCGCCGACCGAGGCGTCAGACAGCGTGATGCCGCCGAGCCTGGGCAGGGGGATGTTCGCGAGCACGCCGAGGATCGAGCCCTTCTGCGCATCCGCACCCAGCGTGATCACACGCGCGAAGTCAGACTCCGGCGGCATGGTCAGACCGGTGAGATCGTCGAGCGTATCGATCGCGATCGCGGGTGTTCCGAGGTCGACGGCGATCGACGAGCCATCCGCGGTGGGCGTGATCGAGATCGGAATCTCGGCGTTGACCGCAGCGCGCGAGACCGGCTGATCCCGATCGAGGAACGTCACCATCAGGTCGGGCACGATGACGCGCAGCTTGCCATCGGTGCCGTCGGCGGCGATCACCGGCGGCGTGGTCGCGGTGATCTTCGCGGTGGTGAACTCGGCCCCCTCCTTCTTGAGGTCGAGGTCGAGCAACCCCGTCGCGGTCAGCTGCGCGAGCGCGTCGTTCGCGAGATCGTCGGCGATCCCGAGGGCGAGACCGTCGCTGGAGGCGATCGCGGGCATGCCGTTCGGCGTGAACGTGAAGCCCGGCGAGCCTTGCGTGCCGTCGATCAACAGCTTCATGTCGAGCATCACCGTGGCACCCGTCGAGTCGAACGCGACCGAGCGGGGCGACACCTGCACGGTCATCGTGCGGTCGAGGACCTGGAGCTGCTGCGGTCCGGTCAGCGCGCCGAGGGCGCTGTTGATCGCCGGGTCGACGAACTGGCGCACGGCGAGCGGTGCGACGGCGGAGATGATCTTCTCGAGCGGCAGCACGCCGAGCAGCGCATCCGGGAAGTTGGTCGCGGTGATGTCGAGGCCGGGAAGCTGGACCACCGGATCGGCGAGCTCGCCGGTGAATCCCATCATGCCGTTGGTCGTCAGCTTGAGGACGCCAGTCAGCGTCGCAGAGCTCGCGGTGATCGTGAACTGGCTCGCGCCGTTGCTGCACGCCACCGCGTGACGCGTGTGTCCCGTGATCCGAGGCTGGTCGAGCTTCGCCGTGATCTCGAGCCCGCCGGCCACCGGCGTCAGCTTGATGTCCGCGTTCGTGATCGTCACGGTATCGACGAAGCCCTGCGCGTAGAGACAATCGGGTCCCGCCTCGTCGCCCGAGTGCGCGACGGGATTCATCGGCTGGATCAGGGCGGTCAGGTTCGCGGCCTTGATCGCCCCGGTCGCCACGGCGGCGAGCTTCGCGAACGCCGGCGCCGAGATCTGCGCGCCGATCGCGTTGCTGATACCGGCGCCGGGTGCGCGGCGCTCGCCGGCGAGGACGGATCGCGTATCGGTCGCGAGGCCACCCGCGTGATCGGCAGCGACCGTGTGGATCAACGTCGCGCCGATCGGTACGTCGATGGTCGCGCTCCACGAGCCGTCGGCCATCACTGTCGCGCTCGTGCCGTTGACGGTCACGCTGGACACGCCCGCGCCCGTCGGGTTCGGGGCAACGCTGCCGGTCACGGTCACGCTGCCCGGTTGATCCCTGACGAGGCTGCGCGCTGGGGAAAGCACCTCGAGCAGCGGAGGATCCGGCGTCGGACCACCGACGGTGCAGGCGGAGAGCAGCGCGATGGTCAGGAGGGTCAGGTGGCGCATCAGAAGTTCGCTCCTACTCCGAGCTGCACGACGATGGGATTGGCCTGCACCTGCGATGTCGCAGAGCCGACCTCCACCGTGTCCAGCAACGGGATCGTGGTCTTGACGTGGATGTTCGAGATTCGAGTTTCGGAGGGCGTCAACCACATCTCCTTGAGATCGAGGCGGGCATAGATGCTCCTGGTGAGCCTGAGGTCGACGCCGGCCTGCGCGACCACGCCGTAGGCAGGAGAGGTCTCGATCCTCGGCGTCGCCACCTCGGTCAAGACCGCGTTGGTCACCTTCGCGCGCACCAGCAGCAGCACCGGACCGGCGCCCGCATACAGCCGCACGCGACCGCCGAGCTCCGGCGTGCGAGCCACGGCGGTGATCATCAAGGGAGCCGCGTTCGCCTCGCCGATCTCCTCGCCGAGCGGTGGCACGCCGGTGGGGATCAGATCGAGTGCGGTCGGTGAGAGCGACTTCGTCGCGAGGTCGCCGGTGGCGCGCAGCTTCGACGACTTCGGGATGCCGATCAGCGTCTCGAACGAGACGTAGCCGCGGAACGTCGCCGGCGAGAAGCCGATGATCGCGGTGATCACGTTCGCAGGATCGGTGACGATCTCGCCCTGCGGTGGCTCCATCGGCATCAGCGCCGCGATGCCGACCGGCTCGAGCTTCATGCCGCTGCTCTTGGTGCGCGCGTTGACGTGTGCGATGCCGGCGCGAAAGTAAAACTCGCGCTTGGTCTTCCTCGTCGCGGTCTTCCGAACCACGATGATCGGCTCGTCGGCTTCGACCTCGTCGTCGTCCTCCGCCGCGGTACGGCGGTGCTCGGGCGCTTCCTCGTCGAAAGCTTCCTCGACCGCGGCACGGTTCTCGTGCTTCAACCGCTTGCGTGGCGCGGCCGACGCGATCGTGGTCGCGACGAGGATCAAACCGAGGCCGAGGGCGATCCGCATGCCCAGACGATGAGCAAGCGTGATGCCGCGCGCAGCTCGGCTCGTTGCCAGCAGTTACGAGCGAGACCTGGTGCCTGTTGACTCGGAGTCGACGAGCAATCTTGTCATGTCATGGACCATGTCATGTCATCACGTTTCGCATCTCGCGAGCTCACTCCACGCCACTCGACCTTCGTAACCTGCCGCGCCGACAGGCGTGCGATGTCCGAGTTTCGCAGTCACCCCCGCCAACTCGTCGCGATCCGCGGACGCGATTGCACCTGGGACTTCGACGCCGGAAGTTCACCACAGCGTGCGATGGAGATCGTCGTGCACCCCGATGCACGACCTCAGATCTTCAAGGCCAAACGCGCGAGTCGTGCATCCGGTTGCACTACGGAAGCAGGCCGGCGATGCCGCGCGTCAACTGATCCACGTAACTCTGCCCGGTCTTGACGCCCGCGATCTGCTTCCCGCTCGCCTTACCGTCGGGCCGCGGCTTCGCGATCAGCGGCACCAGCTGCGACTTGTACCCGGCCCCTTCGAGCCAGGTGCCATCGCGGTCGAGATCGAACTCGAGGAGGCGGAGCGGTCCGAGCGACGCGTCCAGCTTCCCCGCGGTCGCCGCGGCATGCAGTTCGCGACACGGCTCGCACCACGTCGCGCCGACATAGACCAGCACGGGCACGTGGTCCGCCTCGCCGCGCTTCACCTCGCCCGCGACGTACCTCACGAGATCGCCGGTCGCCGGCGCCTCCACGATCTCGACCTTGCCGCCCACTCTCGTGGCGACCTCCGGCTCGGTCCTCGAGCACGCGACCAACGCGAGCAGCGCCGACCTCACCGCGTGTACGCTTGCAGCGCGATCGCGAGCGGGATCCGCACGTCATTGAGCAGCGTGATCGCGCGCTGATCCGTCTGGATGCGCGGCGACACCACCGTGGTCAGCTCGGCGCTGCCCTCGGAGGTGATGCCGATGACTCCGTTCTGGACGTCCTCGTCGAGCAAGATGAGGCCCGCCTCGTAGGTGTCCTCGCCGTCCACCTGGGTGCCGCGATACAGCCCGAACCGATCGTCGACCGCCTCGAACACGACCTCTCGGTTGTCGAGCGCGCCGACCTCCGCATCGAGATCGAGCTGGAGCGTCGCCGCGCCGCCATCCGACGTCAGCGTCAGGGCGCGACCCTCGTCACCCGTGAACCACTCGAACACGGCGGGCTGCGTGGTGCCGTCGCACGCGTACGCGCTGGTCTGGCCAGGATCCGCGACCACGAACACGAGCGCCTTCGATCCCTCGATCGTGCCGACGAACCGGCTTGGTGGTGGGCGCTCCTCGACACCGCAGGCGGCCAGGACGAGGAACAGCAACGACTTCATCGGCGGGAAACGTAGCTCAATTGTCGCGACCGTACGCGATGTAGTTGACGACCTGCGGTGCACACGAATGACGGTATGAACGGTGATGGCCAAGTCCAAGAAGGCGCCCGCGCCGCCGCAGCCACCACCCGAGGTGCGGTACTTCGAGCTCGGCGACAGCTTCTGGGAGCTCACCTGCGACGACGCCTCGGTCCAGACGCGGCACGGCAAGGTCGGCTCGCCGGGCCAGACCAAGCGCAAGACCTTCAAGGCGAGCTACGAGGTCACAGCCGAGACCAGGAAGCTCGTCGCTACAAAGACCGAGGATGGCTACGTCGAGAAGGTGGGCACACCGCCGGAGCCGAGGACCAACCCGGCACTCGAGAAGGCGATCGCGGCGGACCCGTCCGACGAGGCTGCGTTCATGGTCTACGCCGATTGGTTGCAAGCGCAGGGCGATCTGCGCGGCGAGCTGATCGCGTTGCAAGCAGCCGACAAGGACAGGCCGGCCGCGAAGTTCCTGGCACAGCACGTCGATTACTTCCTCGGACCCCTCGGTGCACACCAGAAGTGCCACGACGGGTTCCATGACAAGAAGCACGCTGCGTTCACCTGGAAGCACGGCTTCATCTATGCGGCGCGGCTCGCACACAACCAGCACGCCGACAACTGGAAGGGCCAGCTCGCGACCGACGTGCTGTTGCCGCTGCTCCGCCATCCGTCTGGCAAATTCCTGGTCGAGCTGACCCTCAACGAGAACGACGATCCGAGCGAGGACACGCTCGACGATCTGTTCGACGTGATCGCGAGGCATCCGATCCGGACGCTGCGCAAGCTGCGGATCGGCGACGAGGTCTCGCAGATCAGCTGGTTCCACGCCGGCAACCTCGGCAAGCTGTGGAAGGGCGTGCCGAACCTCGTCGACTTCGAGATCGAGGCCGGCGAGTTCGAGCTCGGCAAGCTCGAGGTGCCAGCGCTGAGGCGCGCGGTGTTCCGAACCGGCGGCCTGACGAAGACGGCCGCGACATCGATCGCGACAGCGACCTGGCCGAAGCTCGAGCACCTGGAGGTCTACTTCGGCGATTCGGAGTACGGCTGCACGGCGACGATCGAGGAAGCCCTCGCGATCCTCGCGCGCAGCGATCTGAAGCACCTCGGATACCTCGGGCTCAAGAACGCCGAGTTCCAGGCCGAGCTGATCCCGCACCTCGCGAACAGCAAGCTGGTTCGTCAGCTCCACACGCTCGACATGTCGCACGGGTTGTTGCTCGACGAGCACATCGACACGCTGCTCGCACACAAGGATGCCTTCGCGCACTTGAAGGTGCTCGACGTCTCGTCGACCTGGCTGACCAAGCCCGGGATCAAACGGCTGCAGGGTATCGCCACTACACTGGTGGCGAAAGATTGCTGGCACGAGGCGGAGCCGGAGTTTCGCTTCGTCCGCATCGGCGAGTGAGGGCGCGACGGATCGGCTATCTCGAGCGATCGAGATCTACCCCCAGAGCGTTCGCGCTATCGCGCTCACCCGGTCGATTGTCTTCGGGGTCCCCGGAGCCACCCCCATCATTCGCCTGGTCGAAGGATCGACACAGGCGAACTCCGGGGGTAAGGCGGGTTAAGGCCGCAGCACGAACGGATAGTTGACCTGCACGCCGCCCTTGGGCTTCGGGAACTCGAGCCCCTTGATCACGGTGCCGATGCAGCTCGAGACCTCACCGTCGACACCGCTCGCCGTGGCGTTCGCGACCCTGCCGTTCGGCGCGATGAAGAACTGAGACTGCACGGTGCCGGCGAGCTCCGGTTTGGTCGCGAGCTGCTGCTCGTAACACGCGGCGATCTTGCTCAGGTTCGCCTTGATCACGCGCCGGATGATCCCCTTGTCGAGATCGCCCTGCGCAGTGGGCTGGCCAGCACTGATCCACGGGATCCGCTTGCCGCGGCGCGCGAGCTCCGTGGCGGACGGTGTCAGCCCCAAGCCGATCGTGCGGACACCGGCCTGATCGAGGGCGACGATCACGTCGATCAACTTCTGGGCATCGATCTCGGGATCGACCAGCACGTCCACGGGTGACGCCGGCTCCGCGCCTCGCGCTTTGCGGGTCTTGTCGAGCGCGCCCGCGAGCTGCTTCAGATCGGTGATCTCGACCGCTGCCTCCGGCACCGCCTCGACGGAGATTCCAGTCTTGCGCACGCGCGCCTCGACCCAGTACGGCGGCGCTGGCTTGGTTCCTTCGCGGAGCTGGAAGT
Organism: Haliangiales bacterium; assembly: GCA_038325805.1. Classification (GTDB taxonomy): domain Bacteria; phylum Myxococcota_A; class Polyangia; order Haliangiales; family Haliangiaceae; genus JABFXX01. The sequence goes on along the minus strand of JBBQJJ010000008.1, from coordinate 4,623 downwards.
GCACGCGCAGTGGCCGGATCTTGCCGCCGTGCGAAACGGCGATCGCACCCTGCGTCGCGCGCACGACCTCGATCACGCGCGAGGCCTTCGCCGTCGGCGCGATCAAGAGCAGCGTCCGCAGCTCGTCCAGCTTGCCGTCTTCCATCACAGTCCCCGCCACGAGTGCTTGGCGCGATGGCTGGCCATCCTCGCGTGACCGCGCGAGAACCTCGCCCGACCTCGGTCCGCCGCGGAGGATCCCCGCCGCCCTCGCCTGTTCGAGCGCCTGCTGCCGCGCGAGCTGCGGATCCTCCCGGTTCTTCTCCATCTTGTATTGCCCCTCCGCCCGATCGGAGTCCTTCTTTCCCATCTTCCCTTCCTCGAGCACCATCGCGGTGCCCGTCCCGCCGCTCTCTTCCTCACCGTCGTCGGGCTTGTCGTCTTCCTCGGGTGGTGGCGGATCATCCTGCGCACCCGTGCCTTGTCGGGTCGTCGTGTCCTCGAGCTGTGCGAGGTCGGCCGCAGGCGCCCCGGCCTCCTCGTCCCAGCTCGCGACGGCCTCTGCCGACGGCGACCTGCCCATGGCGAAGTACTCGCGGTTGCGGCGATCGAGCACGTCGAGCGGACCCGGATGCTTCGCGATCTTGAGCTCGCCCTTGTCGACGTCGCCCCAGGTCTCCGCGGCAGCGAGTCGCGCATCCTTGTCGCCGATGATCAGCAAGAACGGCGGCCTGGTCGGCTCGGTTGCGAGCATGGCAGCGACGTCGACCTTCGGTACAGACACCGCCTCCTTGGCTGCTTGCTGCGCAGCGACTTCCAGTTCCTTCGACTTGCCACCACACGCCGCTAGCAGCGCGATCGCCACGAGAACTCTCATGCGGAGATGATATGCGCGTTGTAGGTACCAGGATCCTGCGGGCGCACGAACCTCAGCCCGATTCTCGGCCAGCGACCGATCGAACGACCGAGCAGTTCCTCGCGAAGCGCTGATAGCATCGGCGGATGAGGATCGCGCTGGTGCTCCTGATGTCGTCGACCGCATCCGCGGATGTGGTCGACGTCGCGACTCCTGCGGAGCTGACCACCGCGATCGCGAATGCCGTGCCCGGCGACGAGATCGTGCTCGCCGCCGGCACCTACGCACTCGCCGAGAACCTGTCGTGCTCCGCCGCGGGCATGGAGGCAGCGCCGATCGTCGTTCGTGCCGCGACCCCGCTCGCCGCGAAGATCGAGTTCGACACCACCGAGGGCTTCAAGGTCACCGGCGCGCACTGGCACTTCGAGGGGCTCGACGTCCACGGGGTCTGCGCCGACGACAACGACTGCGAGCACGCCTTTCACGTCAGCGGCGCGGCCGATGGCTTCATCCTGAGGAGCTCGCGCGTCGTCGACTTCAATGCCCAGCTCAAGGTCAACGCCGGCCAGATCGGTAACGCGTTCGTCACGCCCAACCGCGGCCTCGTCGAGAACTGCCAGCTGTTCGACACCCGCGGCCGCACCACCAGCAACCCGGTCACCAAGCTCAACATCGACACCGGCGACGACTGGGTCGTGCGCGGCAACGTGTTGCACGACGCGCACAAGCTCGGCGGCGACACTACCTCCTATCTCGCGTTCATGAAGAGCGGCGGCAAGCGCGGCGTGTTCGAGCGCAACCTCGTGATCTGCTCGCGCGATCACACCGGCGGCACGCGCATCGGCTTGTCGTTCGGTGGGGGTGGCACCGGTGCGCAGTTCTGCGCGCCCGCGTTCGATCCGAACACACCATGCGCGATCGAGCACGCGGGTGGCACGATCCGCAACAACATCATCGCGAGCTGCAGCGACGTCGGCATCTACCTCAACCGCGGTCACGATTCGCACGTCTTGTTCAACACGCTCGTCGACACCGCCGGCATCGACTTCCGCTTCGAGACCACGACCGGCGAAGCCGCCGGCAACGTGATGAGCAACGACGTCCACCCACGTGAGGGAGGCACCGTCACCGCGACCGGAAACCTGGTGAACGTCGACCTCGCGACCTTCCTGACCTGGTATCGCGATCCACAGGCCGGAGACCTCACGACGATCGGCGACCTCGCCGAGCTGGTCGCCGCCGGTCCCGCGCGGGCCGATATCGTCGACGATTACTGCGTCCAGCCCCGGCCGTCTGGTGCCCTCACACTCGGCGCGATCGAGCACTCCGCCGGGAACTGCGACACGACCACCCCACCCGTGGATCCGGATCCCCCACTTCCAGAGGATCCCGCAGGCGACGATCCAACGGCGAGCGGCTGCTGCAACTCCTCGTCGCCCGGCGCCACGCCACTGCTCGTGCTGCTCGGCTTCCTCGTGCTGCGCCGCCGCACGCAATCCCTCTGACCCTCGCTAGGCGTTGATCGTCGCGATCTCGCGGGCCGGTTTGTTCGTTGACAACGCGTAACCAATCGGTTACTCATTAGTCGTGGACGCAGTCGCCCAGGCCCTCGCCGACCCGATCCGGCGCGACATCCTCCGGATGCTCGGCACGGCCAACCAGACCGCCGGTGATCTCGCCAGTGCGTTCTCGGTCAGCCGTCCCGCCGTGAGCCGCCACCTGCGCGTGCTCCGCGAGGCCGGGCTGATCCGGGACACGATCCGTGGTCGCCATCGCGAGTACGAGCTGGTGCTGTCCGCACTCGACGAGCTCGAGGCGTACATCGTCACGCTTCGCACGCCGGCGATCGATTGGGAGCGCCGGTTCGCCGCCCTCGAGACCGAGGTCTTCCGCGTTCGCAATCACCGTCGCCGCGATGAAAAGACCGCCGCGGTCACGAAGCCCTCCACCAGCAAGAAGGAATCCGCATGAGCTCGCAACCCACTGGCCGCCTCCGCGGCGGCGCTCTCGCCGTCACCCGTCACTTCCGTGCATCGATCGAGGACGTCTGGAAGAGCCTCACGGATTCCACCAGCACCGCGCGCTGGTACGGACGCTGGGAAGGGACGCCCGGAGCTGGCAACGAGATCCGCGTGCAGATGGCCTTCGAGAAGGACATGCCGTGGATGACCAAGACGATCGAGGTCTGCGAGCCGCCCCGCCGTCTCGTGCTGACGGCGGACAACAAGTTCGTGCAGCGTCTCGAGCTCACGCTCACGCCCACGAAGGATGGCTGCGAGCTCGAGCTGATCCATCACGACGTCAACCCTGCGATGGTCGGCGACTTCGGTCCGGGCTGGGAGTACTACCTCGACAACCTCGTCGCGTCGCGCGAGGACAAGCCGCTGCCGAACTTCGACGACTACTACCCGGCGCTGAAGCCATACTACACGGCCCTCGCAGCGACTTGATCCGCTGGGTGAGCTCGCTCTACGAGGAAAGCTGCGCGATCGCGGCCGCGAGCGTCTCCAGCGTCGGAAAGCGCAGGTGTCTGTCCTTCTGCAGGCAGTGGGAGATCAGGGCATCGACCTCGGGTGGCAACTGGGGGGCGAGCTTCGAGGGTGGTCGCACCGGATGTTGCTGCGCCGTGATCAGGCTGGCCAGATCCGTTGCGTCAGCAAACGCCTCGCGACCCGTGGTCAGCTGGTACGCGAGCAAGCCGAGGGCATAGACATCTCTCGTTCCACCACACGGCCTGCCCATGATCTCCTCGGGCGGCATGTAGTCGAGCACGCCCGGCGGACGAGCGACCCCAATCTCCGTTTCGGCGATCAACCAACGGCGGCTCAAGCACGTCGCGTACAGATCGATGCGCACCTCACCCAGCTCGGTGTGGGTCGGCGCGGTGCGATAGGGATCGCCGTCCGTGGCGACGCGTTGCGGATGCAGCGTGACATGGATCTTCGCCGGATGGACCCTTGCCATGATGCCGGCCTGGCGAGCCGCGCCGAACACGTCACACAACCGCTGCACGATCCCGAGAGCGCACTGCCATTCGAGGTCCCTGCCGAGCAAGGACGCGAGCGTCGGCGTGGTGTCCGGCACCGTGGCGACGAAGCGTACGCCTGCCGTCTGCCCGGCACGATCCACCTCGACAAGCTGCGTACCGCGCACGACTTGTTGCAAGGCATTCACACGCGCGAACTGATCGAGGAACTCGGGATTGTTCGCGAGCCAGGGTTGATACACGACCAACGACACGCGCCGCGCGAGATCCAGGCGCTCGGCGACATAGGTCGTCGTCATCTCATCGCGATCGCTCCGTTCGACGATGCGGTATCGATCGAACGTGTCCCCGAGCTCGACGTCGCGCCGTCGCTCAGCGCGATACCACCACGTGGAGTTCGGCCAGGCGCCGCACGACGTGCAGTGGTACCCCCGCGCCACGATCGCCGCGACTGCGCCGTTCTCGGCATCGCACATCGGGCAGCGCATCGAGCAACGATACATGGCCTGGGCGGCACGCAGTCACTGGCGAGTGGATGGTGCCGTAGCCGCGCGCCAGAGGTCAGGTGGCCGGCATGGAGCGTTGCTTCCCTTAGATGCACTGACCGACGAGGGCATCCGCGATGCAGCCGGGACCGCTGTTGCACGTCGGCTCGTCGCCTGCGGCGCCGCAGTCGAGCACCTCATCGACCGTCACACCAGTGCACTCGGCCGTGATCATCCCGCCTTCTGCGGCCGGCGTGCAACCGGTGTCGATGCACGCGTCATCGCAGAACGCGCTGTTGTTCGGCACGCTGCAGAAC
>JBBQJJ010000007.1:0-48989 GCA_038325805.1 Haliangiales bacterium | reverse complement strand
CCAGCTCGAGCTCGGCGCGCTCCAGAAGTTCGAGGCCCTCGGTCGGCTCGCGGCGGGCGTCGCGCACGAGATCAACACGCCGATGCAGTACATCCAGAGCAGCCTCGAGTATCTCGGCGACGCCATCGAGCAGACCAACCTTCGTGACTCGCAGCCGGAGCTCGCGGGAGAGATGAGTCTGTCGGTGGCCGACGCGCTCGACGGCGTGTCGCGCGTTGCCGCGATCGTGCGGAGCGTCGGCGAGTACGCACACGTCCAGAGTCGCCAGCAGTCCGCGCCCGTCGACGTCAATCGGCAGATCCAGATGGCGGCGCAACTCGGCCGCACCGAATACAAGCGCGCAGCCGAGCTCGTGCTCGACCTCGACGACATCCCACAGATCGATGGCTATGCCGACGAGCTCGGGCGCGCCATCCTCAACTTGCTGATCAACGCCTCGCACGCGATCTCTGCGAAGGGATGCCGCGGCAAGATCACGATCTCGACGCGTGCGCTCGCCGACGGGGTCCAGCTGTCTGTCGCGGACACTGGCATCGGGATTCCCCCCGAGCACCGGAACCAGATCTTCGAGCCATTCTTCACCACGAAGGAGCTCGGCAGGGGCACCGGGCAAGGTCTCGCGATCGTGCGCAAGACGGTCGTCGATCAGCATGCGGGGCGAATCGATGTCGAGTCGGTGGTGGGCCAGGGCACGACCTTCCACCTGTTCCTTCCGCGCGAGAGCCGAGGTGTCGCTGCATGACGACCAAGGTGCTGTTCGTCGACGACGAACCGATGTTGTTGCGCGCGATCGATCGGGCCTTGCGAGCACGCAAGCTGCGGTGGTCCGCGACGTTCGCCAACAGCGGCCAGGACGCGCTCGCACTCCTCGAAAGCGAGACCTTCGACATCATCGTGTCGGACATCGGGATGCCCGGGATGGACGGCGTCACGCTGCTCGACGAGATCCGGACGAAGCACCCGCGGATCGCCAGGCTGGTGCTCTCGGGCGAGGCTCGTGTCGAAGATCGGATGCGAGCGGTGAGCGCCAGCCATCAGTGGCTCGCGAAGCCTTGCCCGATGCCGCAGCTCGCTGCGACGATCGATCGCCTGCAGTGGGTGCGCACGCTCGTCGCAGATCCCGAGCTGCTCGCACTCGCGTGTGGTGTCTCGAGCTTGCCGTCGGCTCCGGCACTCTACTTCGCGGTCACCCAAGCGCTCGAGCGAAACGCCGGCGTCGATGAGATCGGGACGCTGATCGAGACCGACGTGGCGATCTCGAGCAAGCTGCTCCAGCTGGTCAACAGCTCGTTCTTCTCTCTCGGCGACCGCGTCACGTGCGTGCGGCGTGCAGCTCGTATTCTCGGTCACGGGCGGTTGCGCGAGCTCCTGCTTGCGGCCGAGGTCTTTCACGCGAGCCCACAGGCCGGCGCTTCGGCCGCGCGCGGCTTGCGCATGGCGAGGCTCGCCCGCGCACTCACCAACGACCACCACGACGAGGTCTTCCTCGCCGGGCTGCTCCACGACGTCGCGACGCTCGTGCTCGGCCCGGGGCGTGCCGCTGCCTCACAGGAGCTCCACGCTCGGATCGGCGGTACGTTGCTCGGAATGTGGGGGCTCCCCCTCGAGGTGGTCACCGCGGTCGCGTTCCATCACGATCCCGAACATGCTCCTGACCCTACCGACTCGCGGCTCGGCGTCGTCGCGCTGGCGCATGCGCTGCTCGAGCGTCCCGAGCTCGTCGTCGAGCGTGCTCGCGCGCTCGGCCTCGAACCCGACGACGCCAGGCAGATCGCGGATTCGATCGAGTGATCAGCGGTGCCGTGCGGCACGGTCGAGGACGTCGAGCAGCTTCGGTCGCGCGACCGGCTTGGAGAGGTGCTCGTTGATCCCGACGGCCACCGACCGCACGCGAGCCTCGTCTTCGCCCCAGCCGGTGATCGCGGCGATGTAGATCGACTCTCCGTAGCGCTCGCGAACCAGCGCCGCGATCCGACAGCCGTCGAGGTCGGGCAAGCCGATGTCGAGCAGGATCACGTTCGGCTCGAACGTCGGGATCAGCTCGAGCGCACGAGCGCCGGTGTATGCGCGCTCGCACTCGTGGCCCCACGCCTCGAGTAGCAACGCCAACAGGTCCGTCGTATCGGCTTCGTCATCCACGATGAGGATGCGGTGAACGGCAGACTCAGCAGGCACGGATCGTTAGTGAGACGAGCGGTCCGGAAGGTCGCGGAGATCTCGTTGCGAGAAAGTCGCAGCTACCGCCTTCGCTGTGCGGCGAACACCATGCCAATCGCCTTGGTCGCGACCTCGACGTCGGGCGGGTCGCCCGTGAGGACATCGCGGTAGAGGAACGACTCGGCGATCCGTACGATCACGTACGCGAGCGAGTCGACGTCGATCTCGGGATGGAGGTGACCAGCATCGGCTTCGGCGACGATCAGCTCGCGCACCGCGGCGATCACCCGACCCTCGACCGGGCTGGCACTCGACATCACGATCCGCAGCGCGAACTCGGCATCGTGCCGGATGAACGCGCGCAGCGACTTCGACTTGGAGAGCGAGTGGAGGAGATGGCGAGTGACGTCGGTGAGGAAGGCGGCGCCCTTACCCTTGCTCTGCCGGCGCGCGGCTTCGATCGAGTGCGCGAAGGCCGCGGACACCACCTCGCCGTAGAGCTGCTCGCGCGATCCCACCCAGCGAAACACGGTCGCACGGGCGACGCCGAGCTCGTCGGCGAGCTTGCCGATGTCGATCCGTTCGCCGGTGTGCCAGGTCCGTTGCGCGAGCTCGAACGCATCCAGCGCAGTGACGCGCTTGGTAGCCGCGGGCGAGGCAAGCAGCTTCGCCAGCGGCGTCTTCTTCACGGCATCCACGCGAGTCCGATGCCCGCGAGCGTCGCGCGACCGCCGTACGACGCCTCGAGGGCCTCGTCGTTCTCTGCATCGCGGCGGAGCAGGAACATCTGCTCGACGAAGCCGTCGACGCGGAGCGCACGGTTGATCGACCAGCTCGCACCGACGACCAGCCCGAGTCGATTGGCATCCGGCGACGACGGCGCGAGCTTGGTCACCGGCGCCGGCGATTGCTCGACGTACGTGCCGTGGCGCAGCGTCAGCCGCCCCCGCCGGTACTCGCCGCCCGCGCGCACCGAGAACGTGTTGCGCCACTGCTGGTCCTGGACGACATCGGGTGTGCTCATCTCCTCGAAGTCGACGACGAGCTGCTTGTTCGTGCTCCACCGCGTCCAGTCGACATCCGCGAGGAGCGTGTAGGTTCCGCGCACGTACTTGCCGCCGAGCGAGAGCTGTGCGGGTAGGGCGATCGCGCTCTGCGCCGCCTGATCCGGAAGCTTGGCGGCGAATGCATCGGGCGCCGTGAAGTTTGCGCCACCTTCGAGAGCGAGCTTGGTGCCGCTGCGAAACACCGCGCCGAACGCGAGGTCCTTCGTCGGCTGGTAGTACGCCGCCGCATCTCCGCCGAACGCGCGACCATCCATGTCGATCGCGACGTCGCCCTCCATGTCGATGAAGTCGAGGTCGCGACGGATCTGCAGCCGGCCGAAATCGGCATGCGCGCCAACAGCGACGCGGAGCTTTCCGAAGCTCCACGCCACGAAGGGTGCCGCGCGGAAGACCTTCAGATCGCTCGCGACGATCTCGTGACGGCCCTCCCAGTCGGTCGGCCACGTCACGCCGCTGCCGAACGGAATACCGAGCGAGATGCCGGCGGCCCAGCGGCCCCGCGCGTACGAGATGTCGAGGTGCGGCGGTGTGGACCACGCTGCCTCGTTGTTCTCGGACCACGACCCGTCGAGCGCGCGCGCTTCGAGCGAGGGTCGCGCGAAGATCGCCGAGAAGCCGAGGCGCAGGCCTTTGCCGTCGGCGAGCGCGGCGGGTTGATGCCAGGCGGCACCCGGATCGTCGTCACGGGCTGCTCCGGCACCACCCGTTCCGGCGGACGCAGCGGTTTGTTCGGTGACGGCGAACCCACCGGCGGATGCGCTCCCGGCGACCAGCAGCGATGCGAAGGCGAGCTTGTTCATAGACCTTCTCCATTGAGGAACTTCGCCATGTCGCTGCAGCCGCGGAAGTACTCGGGCTCGACCGGGATCGTGATGAAGCCGTGCTCGGCGACGTAGTCGCGACGCTGCGCGCCGGTCACCGACTCGAGCTCCTTGGTGGACTCGTTCGGGATGATGAAGTCGAGCAGGGCCATCTGGATCAGCAGCTCGCGCGCGCCCGTCTCTGGACCGAGATGCTGCGGATCCACCGCATCCATCACCCAGCCGGCGACGGCGAGGAGCCGCTTACCTTCGAAGCTCTCGCGGTCGACATGCTCGCGCGTGAACAGGCCGTTCATCTGCGGATGGAAGAAGTCCGACCCGTCGAACATCCGGATCAGATCGGAGCCGGGTACGTTGAGTACGGCGCGATCGATCTCCGGCGAGGTCCCGAGGAAGATCGCGCCCATGATCCCGCCGAGCGACTGCCCGGTGTAGTAGATGCGCTGCGTGTCGACAGCGCGCCCGAGCAGCGGCAGCCACGCACCTTCGCGCAGCGATCGATCGAGAGCTCCGAGATCGACGAGCGCTTGCCAGAAGTGATCCTTGCTCGACGCGATGTGATCGATCTCGTTGAACACGGCACCCGAGGCGACGGGTAGGTCGATGATCGGGAACTTCGCCAGGTTGCCGTAGCCGCCATTGCCGCTGGCATCGACGCAGCGACCCTCGGTGTTGCAGGTCGTGCCCGACTTGCACGAGTTCAGCGACTGGATCTCACCGGTGGTCGGATTGACCAGGCTGATCGGTCCACCGGTCGCGCACGCGGTGCGCTTACCGTGGAAGGGAAAGTCGATCGAGATCGACGCGAAGCCCTTCGCGGCGAGCGCGTTGGCGACGGCGAGGACGAACCGCCGCTCGGTGACCAGACCGTGGCCGAAGATCACCACCGGCATCGGGCCCGGCTTCGGGTTCTTCGGAACTGCCAAGGCAAACGACACGTCTTCGACGACATGCCCGCCGTCGGGGCGCAGTGCGCGGGTCTGTGGATCGATGAAGTACGGCGACTCGATCGTGCCGTAGTAGACGTCCGCGAGGTTGCTGGTCGACAGCACGGCGAGCGGGAAGTCGAGGATCGCCTGACCCGGGGTGAGGTGCTCCACGTCGTGTGGATCGGGGGACACGCCGAGCGTGCCGGCGAGCTTGCGAGCCTCGACGAGCCCGGCGCGCACAGGCATGGTCTTGAACGGCCACACCGCGAGCACCCCGTCGCGACCGAGCGCATCGAGATCGGCAGCGAGACCGCTGCGCGCGATCTCGAGCTTGTGCGCGTCGATCAGATCGACACCGGAGACCAGGCTCGCGCCGTCGTAGACCGTCTCGCGCGCCTTCAGGAAGTGACCGGCTGGCATCGTCACGATCGGAAGTCCGTTGACGTCGCGAACCGAGTCGTCGACGACCACGGCGTAGCGCGTGTCCTCGGCGAGGCGCTGCGCCCTCGGTGCGATCAGCACGTGCTGGTGGTCCGGCATCAGCGTCACGATGGTCTCGACCTCGGACGGAGCGGGATCGAGCCTGTAGAGATGCACGCTCGAGGAATCGAGGGTGGTCGCGTCGACCGGCGCGGTGAGCTCGAACAGCAGATCGCTCGACAACCCGAAGCCCGTGAACTCGCGGAGCCGCGTCTTGACCTCGGCCTCCATCGGCGAGTCCCACGGCGCTAGCGGAAGATCGACGTGCTTGGTGTCCGGATCGATCATCAGCTCGATCGGCAGCGGCATCCGCTGCGAGGCCTTGTCCATCGCGAGCTCGGTCCGCGTGGTCACCGTGAACGCCCACAGCGCCGCGATGTCGTCGCGCTGGAGACCGCGTGCTTCGAAGTGCTCGAACATCGGCGCGATGTCCTTGCGGATGGTCTCGAGCTTGTTCGCGTTGCGCTGGCGCTCCTCCCTGGTATCGCCGGGGAACGCGCGCTCGTGCTCCTCGGTGTCGAGCGCCTCGGTCTGCTTCAAGAAGTAGAACGCCGCATCGCACTCGACACGCTCGCCCTGCTTGCCGACCACACCCTCCGCACCACCGCGCAACACGACCGCGTAGCGGTCACCGCGCACCCACCCCGTTCGCGGTGGATCGATATAGAGCTTCTTGCCGTCCTCGCCGACCGTCACTCGAACATCGAGCAACTGCTCGGCCTGGTCGTTCCAGTGCCAGACCTGAAGCGTCTGTTGGTTCACGCTCGCCGGATCGATCGCGCCGGTGAAGTCGACCGTGGCAGTCATCAGCGACGACCACCCGTCGAGGGTCTCGAGGTAGTTGTAGAACTCGGCCTCGGCGGGCGTCAGTCGTGCGCGCTCCTTGTCGGTGTCGTTCGGCAGATCCAGCTTGCCGGCCGCCGCATCGCGCGCGGCGTCGTTCGGCATCGGGATCGACTTCGCGTCCGGATCGAAGCGCGCGTGGATCAGCACGGGCCGATCGTCGAGCGCAGGATTCGCACAACCCGCGAGCACCAACCAGAAGGCAAAGCTTCGTCCCATGATTCCCTCGGGACGAGTTCTATTAAACTTGGTTCGATAGAGTCAAGTACGACGTGATGATGCGACGTGAGTCATTCGTGGGGAATGACTCACCACCTGCCCACGGTCGTTTGCAGTCACCGGCGGGAGTGGGATGCCGATCAGCGTTCCCCGAGGAGGAAGTGGATACGTCCCGACCTTGCCGGCGCCGTGTGCAGCGATCGCGAGCATCAGGGATGGCAGCGGCATGGTCCGTCTACGCTGATGGCGAGCCGTAGTTACGGGGTCTAGCGACTCGCCGGTGAGGGCGTCAGCTTCGGATGTGTCGCGGTCTCGATCGCGACCGCGCTACGAAGCGGCGGGTGTCGGCTCGAGTGCCTCGAAGTTCGTCGGTAAGGTCAGGCTGAACGTCGTGCCGGAAGCGTTCGACTCGACCGCGATGGTTCCTCGATGCGCGCGCACGATCTGCTCGACGATGTACAGCCCGAGCCCCAGCCCTTCGACGCCCGTTGCTGTCCGCCCGCGCTCGAAGGGATCGAAGACGTGCTCGAGCCGCTCGCTAGGGATCGGTCCGCTGCGGTTCTCGTTGTGGATCACCAGCTGCGCGCTGCCTGGTGACGCCGTGATGGTTAGGGTGATCGGCGTTCCCGGACGACCGTACTGCACCGCATTGCCGACGAGGTTCGCGACGACTTGCTCCAGCCGATCGGCGTCCCAGTTGCCCTTGGTCTCGACGCCCCGCACCTCGAACTGCGCGCCCGGTGTGGCGAGTTGGATCTCGTCGAGCACGTCATCCACGAGCGCTCGCAGGCCGACCCGACCGAGGATGATGGGGATGCCGGTGCCGATCCGGGCCCGCGTGACGTCCAGCATCAGCTCGATGATCTTGCCCATCCGCGCGGTGGACCGCTGCAGGCGTAGCAACGTGTCGAGAGTGGGTGGGTCGGTCTCCTCGCCGCGCAGCAGCTCGAGCCCTAGTCCGAAGGCCGCGAGCGGACCGCGCAGATCGTGACCGACGATGCCGACCATCTCCTCGTGGAAGCGCGTGGTCTTGCGCTCGCGCTCGGAGCGCAGCGCGGCCTCGAGCGCGAGCGCCGAGTACTCGAGACACGTCTCGATCATCAGCAGATCCCGAGCGTCGAGTGCGGCGTTCGCCGCGTCGCGGGTGAGGGTGACGTGTACGTTCGCGATGCTGCGGATCGGGACCAGCCTGGTCATACAGTGCTCGCGCGACTCGAGGGCTGCCGCCGCTTCGTCGCTGCGATGACTCGAGCGCTCGCGAATCCCGGTGTCCTCGACGAGGGAGACCTGGCATCCATCCACGACCGCGCCGACGAGCCAGCGCGCCATCACCTCGAGCACCTGCTCGACGGTCTCGGCTTCGAGCATCGAGGCCGCGAACGCATTGATCTCGAGCACTCGGTGATACTCGCGCTCCCCTCGCAGGATCGTCTCCCCGCGCGCGTGCAGCTCGGCCGGCACGAACGGCTTCGTGACGTAGTCGTTGGCCCCGCTCGCGAGGGCAACCACGATGTCGTCGGTGACCGTGCGCGAGGCCGTCAGGATGATGATCGGGAGCTCTCGGGTCTTCGGTTGCGACCGTAGGTACCGGCAGACCTCGTCACCCGAGATCCCGGGCATCACCCAGTCGAGGAGGACGAGGTCTGGAAACACGGTGGTCTCCGCGAGCCGCTCGATCAGTGAAGCGCCGTCCAGGAACTGCTCGTAGCGGTAGCCGTCACCGAGTGCTTGCTCCGTGAACGAGAGCTGCGCCGGGCTGTCGTCGACGATCCAGATGAGTGGACCGACGGGAGCCAGAGACATGCTTGTGGTTATCACGCCGCGTGTTTGACGCGAGCACCGCGCTTCCAGCGAACGCCGAAATCGGAGGGTGAGCGGGGCCGCACACCCTGACCTCAGTCTAAACGGGGCAGAGTGCCTGGATCGCCGGTACACCGAGCGCGAACGTCAGCCAGTCTTGGTCGAGCTCCATCAGCGGCGGCGGCGTTACTGCCAGGCCACCTGCAGCGAGCGCCGCACCGAGCCCGAACCGCAGATCTGGTTTGCTCAGCTCGACCGTGGTCACACCCGAGCGCGACACCAACGTCCAGCCCGTCGGTTGACCGGTATCGAGGACGCCGACCATTAGCGTCTTGTCGCCGATCCGACCCACCGCCTCGTGGAACATGCGCAGCGCTCCGACCTCCGGCATCTCGGAACCGCCGGAGAGCCAGATCTCGATGCGCTCGAGCGTAGGTGATCGCGCAAGCTCGTCGAGCCGAGTCATCCAGCTGGCAGCGAGCGCGCGGTCTGGACGCAGGCGCAGCGTTGTCAGCGGTAGCGCGAGGGTGACGAGGTCAGCAGGCTCGCGATCGAGCTCGACATCGAGCTCGCAGATCTTCCAGCTGCCAGCACGGAGCGGGCCGAGCTGGTCGAGCGTGAGCGGACCGATCGCACGCACGTTGGCCATGCGCGGCGAGATCATCCGCGCCGACCCCAGCGCGAACTCGATCCGTTCGATCGATCCCCACTCCGCAGCGTCGCTCACCGCCGCGAGGGCCTCCGGTTCCGCATACACGATCGCGGAGCGGATCCACGGCCCGTAGCCGAACAGCGCGCCCGACAGCGGAATCACCGGCTGCAGCGCGCCGACCCACGAGCGGCCGTTCTCGGTGATCAATTCCGCGGCACGCACGTAGTCGATCGCGCCCGGCTCACTCGCGACGCAGTAGTCACCCCGCGGATCGCCGCGCTCGATCCAGAGATCACGCAGCACGTCGCGCGTGGCGCGATCGGACGGATCCGCGAGCACCTGGTCGTGGAGCTCGCGCTCGCGACCGACCAGCGGGGTGGGTGGCTCGTCGAGCATCGGTGGTGGACCGCCGGCCTCCTGTCGCCACACGCGATCCTGCATCGCCGCTGGAACATCGAGCCAGCCACGCAGCGGCCTGCCGAGCCAGCAGCCGCGCAGCAGCTCACCGTCGCGCTGGATCAACATCACCGGGCTCCGGCGTTCGATGTATGCGCCCTTCGGTGCGGTGACACCGCCGGTGGCTTCTTCCCATCCCTCCTCGGTACACATCGCGGCGAAGCCCCAGATCGACGCGAGATTCGCCTGCCACCGCAACAGCTCGTCGGTCAGCCGGAAGTCGACCGAGTCGATTCCGTCGGGGCCGAGCACGAGCTGCGTCGACGACAGCACGTGCTCCTGGATCGCGTCGTCCGCCTCGTCGTTCCAGCACTCGCCGCACCCCAACATCACCGAGCGGACGTTCGGTTCGAGCTCGATCAGGCGGCGAGCGAGCGAGAACATCGCGCGCAGCGTTCGACAGCGCTCGAAGTAGATGCCGGGCACGCGTGGATGATGGCACGTGCCGGACTCGACGATCGGTCGAGCCCGAGGTGACCGATCATCTCAAAGCGAACAGCCCGAAACCGTCGCGGTCAGCGTCTTCGTCTGACCGAGCGCGCGGTCGTACGCGTCGAGCTCGACCGTCATCGACGTCCCGTTCGGGACGAGCCGCAACCCGCCACCGTCGCTGAAGCCGGGCAGGGTCTGACCGGTCGCGATCGCGTTCTGCGATCCGTAGGTGAACGACAGGTTGTCGGTTCCGCGCGCGGTCGGCACGCCGTAGATCAGCGAGCCGTCGAGACCCTTGCCGAGCGCCTCGACCACCGAGGGCACGCGGATGTCGGCGGCGAAGAAGCCTGCACCCGAACCGAACCGAACCTTGCCGCCTTCGCAGGTGACGATGTCATGCAGCACGTAGCCGGCATCCTCTGGCGCCAGCGTCGGCTTGGACGTGTAGCCGGTGAACTCGACCGCGAAGTCGCGGTTCTGCGAGGTGTTGAGCGTGCGGCCGTTGACCGTGAAGTAGAAGTCGAGGTCGGCCTGGACGAACGCCGAGGTCTCGGTCTCCGACAAGATCGTCAGCGGCGCCTGGATCGACGCGAGCGACGTCGAGTGACCGAAGGGATCGAACGAGAAGTCGACGGCCCATGCGTAGCGGCGGTTGTTGCCTCGGCGATCGATCGAGTTGACGTACGCGTGGTGATACGCGCCGGTGCCGAACCGGTAGTGAACCTGGACGTCGAGCTGGCGCCAGAACTCCGGGTTCTCCCAGTCGGTCACGCCGGGAGACCAGACCTCGAAGCAGACGTTGCGGATCGTCGCGCGCTGGCGAACGTAGTCGTCGTAGCGGACGACATCGACCAGCTCGGTGCGGCCGTCGTTGCACGGATCCGGCGCGTAGCGGGTAAACGCCTGCGAGGTCAGTCCGGCCCAGATCACCATGCCGTCATCGGCCTTGCTGTCGTCGCGAAGCAGGTTCGGGGACGTCGGCGAGGTGGCCACCGATTCGTCGACACATCCAGCAAGCACCAGAGCAACCAGCAGGCTACGCATATGCCGGCGCGAGACTGCAATGACCTCGCCAGCCAAGGCCCTAGACGGTTCGCGGATCTACGTGAGGTTCCCCGTGATTCCGCGATGCAGAACGCAACGCTGTCTGGCTACTGGACCTGCAGTTCGAAAAACTCGCTTGCCGACCCTCCGACCATCCCGTATCTAGTGCGCCTTCGCGGAAGGGGCGAGCTCACGCCAAACCGGTGTCGAGGTGTCCACCCGAACAACCACTCCAGGTTGTCTTCGGGGTGGGTTCATCTTCGATGTTCTGGGAGCGAGTCATCGGCGAAGACACCCAGGGGTTTGAAGGTTCGACTCCTTCCTGGCCGACGTTTTTGACGGCTGGTGGCGGAACGGTAAACGCATTGGGCTCGCACATCCCAACACCCAACCGACCTGGAAAGTCGCAAAAAACCTGTGCAGGTCGTCGTCGGTGAGCGTCCGGAGGCGTTGACGCGTCTCCACGTCTCGCCCTGTCCAGTACGAGCTCGCAGCACGAAGCTCTTCTCGCCATCACGCACGTGCCCGCGGGTCTGATCTCGTTCTGCGCTCGTTCTCACCTCGGCGCGACGGAGCTCTTACGCACAACCGCGGATCGTCTTCTACGACCCGCCACGGTGCGCCCGACGCTCCCCGACGGCGGCCATCTTTCTTTCACTCCATCAGGAGAAGTCACATGCAGAACGTCCATCTCAAGCTGAACGAGCGCGCCGTCCTGGTGCGCGACGGTCGGGCAGAGCGTGCGCTCGGTCCCGGTCGCTACACGCTGTGGAAGCGGTACGAGGTCACGCGGTTCGACACCGACGAGCTCGTGTTCACGGCACCGGCCACGGTGCTCGCTGCACTACCGGCAACCTGGTACCAGACCGTCCAGATCGCGGCGGGTCACTACGGCATCGTGCTGCGCGATCAGCACGCCGTCGCGTTCCTGCGTCCCGGCCTCCACCGCGTGTGGGCCGTCGACCGGCGCATCGAGGTGCGTGCCCATGTCTTCACCGAGGCCATCCTCGACGGAGACCTGACGCCCGAGCTGCGCGCGACGATCCCTGCGGGCGAGCTCTACGAGACCACGTTCCAGCACAACCACCGCGGCGTGCTCCTTCGCGACGGCAAGCTCGAGCGCGTGCTCGGGCCGGGTACCTACGCGTTCTGGGGCAAGCGGATGACCACCGTCGTGTGGAACATCGATGACCTCGTGTTCCCCGCGGCGCCGGACCTGCTCGCGCTGCTCCCGACGAGCTGGTACGCGACGATCACCGTCGACGTCATGCAGCGTGCTGTGGTCGTGCGCGATGGGCGCCCGATCAAGTTCCTGCGGCCTGGTGTTCACCGCGTCTGGACGATCGACGCCAACGTCACCGTCAAGACGTACGACGTCACCGCGGAGGCTCCCGAGCTCACCGACGAGCTGCGCGCCGTGATCCCGGCGGCGGAGGTCGTCGAGGCCCAGGTCAAGCAGTACGAGCGCGGACTCAAGTACACGCAGGGCAAGTTCGAGGGAATCCTCGAGCCGGGCCGCTACGCGTACTGGAACCATCCGGGTGCTCGCATCGCGGTCACCGTGCTCGACACGCGCGTGCAGCAGCTGAAGATCGAGGGCCAGGACATCATGACCCGTGACAAGGTCACGCTGCGCCTGACCCTCACCGTGGAGTACGCACCTGCAGACGTGCCGACGACCGTGCATGCGGTCGCCGACGTCAAGGAGGCGCTGTACCTCGCGGCTCAGCTGGCGACGCGCGAGTACGTCGCGGGCATCACGCTCGACGAGCTGCTCGAGGGACGCGACGCGTTGACGCGCTTCCTTGAGTCGCAGGTGGTGCCGCGTGCGGAGACGTTCGGTGTTCGGGTTCACCGCGTCGGAGTCAAGGACGTGATCCTGCCCGGCGAGATGAAGCTGCTGCTCAACAAGGTCATCGAGGCCGAGAAGGCAGCCGCTGCGAACGTGATCCTCCGTCGCGAGGACGCGGCCGCGACGCGCAACATGGCGAACACCGCGAAGGTGATCGCGGAGAACCCGGTGCTGATGCGGCTCAAGGAGCTCGAGACCATGAAGGACATCGCCGAGAAGATCGACGAGATCAAGCTGGTCATGGGCACCGACGGCCTCAAGAGCTTCATGCCGTACGCCAACGGCAAGAGCGAGAACTGAGCGCTGCGCTGGCAGGTGATTCCAGACAGTGCTCGCGGAGCTGGCGACTCCACAACCAAACGGCCGGGTACAGCGATGTGCCCGGCCGTCTGCTTTTCACCCCTTGGGGCTATGGGTCTACAGCAGGACGCCGAGGCAGACGCCGGGCGTTCCCTGGCAGGTGACACCGACGTCGGCGCCGCAGCAGTCGGCGGTGGCATCGCACCCCTGGCCATACTCCGAGCAGCCCTGCGGTGCGCTGCACGAGCCGTTCACGCATGCCGAGCCGTCGCAGCAATCGGTGGACGTGGTGCAGGCGTTGCCTGGATTGACGCAAGCCCCTCCGCACACGAGGAGACCCAGCTCGCTACCGTCGGGTACGCACGGCGCACCGTCGCAGCAGTCCGCGCTCGACGCACATTGCGCGCCGGTCATCACGCAGTTGTCACCACCGCCGCCGCCTTCGGAGATCGCGCAGCGCGGGACTCCGAGGCTGTCCTGGACGCAGGTGTCGTTCTGCAACACGTTGCCCGAGCAGCAGTTCGCGTTGGCGTTGCACTGGTTGCTCTGCAGCCGGCAGATCGCGCCCGCGGGCGAGCACGAGTTGCCGTTGTCGCAGCGACCGACGGTGTTCGCGCCTTCCTTGCGACACATCACGTTCGAATCGCTATCGGGCTGACCGGGACCACCGCAGCAGTCCGAGTCGGTGTCGCAGATCTCGCCGGTCGGCTTGCATCCGCTCGGCGGTTGGCAGACCAGCGCGCCGCTCGGACCGTACGGGAAGCACGCACGGCTGCAGCACTCGCCGCCGCAGATGTCGAGCGGCTCGCCGTTGTAGTCCGCGCCCTGTTCGCAGAGCTCGCCTGCCACCGTGCAGCCGGTGACACCCGGCGCCGTGACCGTGAGGCAGGTGCCGAGCAGCGCACCGTCCATGATGTTGCAGAGTCCACCGCAGCACTCGACGTCGGTGGTGCAGGTATCGCCGGTCTGCACGCAGAACGACACCGCGTTGTCGCACACGCCGTTCGCGTTGCAGAGCCCCGAGCAGCACTCGGTGTTCGCGGTGCAGGCATTGCCCGAGGTCGCGCACGACGGGTTGAGCGCGGCGCACGTCCCATCCTGCCCACACAACCCGCCGCAACACTCGCCATCGGCGCCGCACGCCTGGCCATCGGAGGTGCACTGATCGCCGCTGCACAGGAAGTCGACGCACGAGAACGAGCAACAGTCCGGACCGGCGCCGCATGCTTCATCCGCTGCGACGCACGCCCCCGCGACACGCGCGCAGATCCCAGTGATGTCATCGCAGTTACCGACACAACACTCGTCGTCGGTGGTGCATGCGACGCCGGTCTCGACACAGGTCGGGGTCGGAGGCGTGTCGTCATCGTCGCCGCCGCCGCCGCCGTCACCGCACGCCGCGACCACCGCGAGAACGCAAAGGAGTCTTCTCATCAAACACCTAGTGGGGGCCCGTCGCGGAGAAGTCGCAGAAATTTCAGACCCACCATGCGCACATGCAACCATACTGATCGGATGTGCTGTTTCGCGCCGCCGACGGCGTGCGAGCGCGTCCGTTTCGGCGAGGCAATCACCACACCGCCGCACACGATCTCGGACGAGGGTGACCTTCACGCGCCTCTGTAGCTGCACGCAGCCTGTGGGATCCCCGCCATACTGAGCTCATGTGCTGCTTCACGGTGTCGACACCGCTGTCGCTCGTCGGGCGGCTGTTCGCGAAGCGGGTGCACGTGTCGAAGACCAACGTGTTCGCGCGCAGGATCCGCCCCGGTGTGCAGGGGCTCGCCTACAGCATGAAGCTGAAGACGTCGCAGGAGATCGCGATGGTGTTGCCGCTACCCGTCGCGGCCGGCCGTGGTGAGGATGCGGTGTCGTTCGTCGATCTGTCCGCGCATCCGCAGATGTTCAGCGACTTTAACGCGCTGTTCGAGATGCCGATGTCGGCGGCGAAGGGTGGCTTCTCGCTCGCGCGATCGAAGCGCACGCTCGTCGTCCATGACATCGGTTCGTTCATCGCGTCGTACGTACCCGCGCGCGCGGACTTCACGCGCCTCGATCCTCGGTTCCGCATGCCCGACGTGTTGTTCGACGCGGTGCCGCGCTACGCCGACTACGGCTTCGCCGTGTTCCAGCTCAAGCCGGGCAAGGTCACGGTCCATCCCATGGGGTTGACGTTCCCGACGCGCGACGAGCGCTTGTTCTTCCCGACGGTGCACGTCCACGACGGGCGGTTCCACGCCCGCGCGAGGTTCGATCACGCGCTCTACTACCAGCTGGCTCGCATCACCGAGGTCGGGCCCGTTGGCAAACCCGAAGGCGAAGTCCCGAGCCACGCGTTGCCCGGCGGATCGTACGCGGGCCTGGTCGACGCGACGCTACCGATGGTTCGCCGGATCCTGAGCGGCACGCTAGCGAACGACGACACCTGGGTGTCATGACGCTGATCCCGATCGAGCATGCGCGCGCGCTGCGCTCGCCGGAGGAAGCCGTCGCGCTGTTCAAGGCACTCGGCGAGAAGACCGTGTCACTGCGCGGATTTTATACGACCGACGCGACGAAGATCTCTCGCGTGATCCAGGCGGTCGCGACAAAGTTCGATCACACCGTGTCGTTCGAGGGTGGCGTGATCGCACTAGCCCCGCTGCGCGAGCTCGCCCTGTCTCGCGCGTACGACTACCTCGACGTCCGCACGTCGCTCGCGAACCTCCGGATCTGGCCCGAGCTGCATAGCTGGGTGACGTCGAACGAGCCGACCTTCGAGACGACCTCGATCGCTGCGGCACTCGAACGCTTCGAGATGATCGCCGGTAAGCCGCACCAGCGAGGCTTCGTGATGCGGATGCGCGACGTCGCGAAGCCACTCGTGACGGAGCTCGTGATCGCGCTCGGCGCGACGATGCACGCGCTGATCGAGGTCGACCTCGCGACGGCGCGAGACCTCACCACGCTGGATGCCGGTGAGCGGCTCGAGTGGGCCGCGGATGGCATCTCGGTGCGGTTTCCCAGCGGCGCGATCGCGGGCTTTCTCAAGACACCGAAGGCCGAGCCGAAGCACCGTGCGAAGTGGCACGCGGTGATCGACAAGGCGATCAAGAAGGCGAAGCTCAGTCCACTTTGATCGTCGACAGCGCGCGCAGATCGCCGGCGTACTGCCAGCCATCGCCCTGCTTCTTCAGCATGCGGAACCGCAGCGAGCCCTGGCGATTGAGCTTGATGAACGGGATCGTGGTCTTGTCGTCGAAGTCTTTCCTGTCGATCGTCAGCGCGGTGCCCGCTGCATCGATCAACACGAGCTTGGTGAACTTCGTGACGTCCGCGGCGCCGAGCAGCTTGCTGAGCGGCCAGCCCTTCGTATCCGGACTGCCCGGCATCGCCTCTCGTGGGATCGCGAGGATCTTCTCGCCGGTCAGCAGCCGGTCCTTACCACCGACGACGACCTTGAGCACCAGCTTGAGCGGATCCTCGACCGCGCCGCCACCTTGGTGATCACCGCCGCGCTCGCCCTTGCTGCGCACGATCCGGATCTCGCGCAGCTCGTCTTGCCGCAGCGCGGGCTTGCCATGCTTCGCGAGCTCGACGGGATCGAACATGCCGAACGCCGGCTGGCCGTCTTCGCCCGGGAACAGTGCGCCGATCAGCTCGGGATACGTCGATGACGGCTGGTTGATCTCGGCCGGTTTGGCGCTGGAGCCACGCAGGTACAGCGTCTTCCAGGTGCCCAGCCGACGCGCATCCTCGGGAACCAGCGTGTCGAGCCGCGGCCACTTCGCGATCTGCTCCTTGCCGATCTTCGCCACGGTGAGTTCATCGACGAAGAGCTCGACGGTCCCCGGCGTTGCGACCTCGGGCACCTGAGGCGCCGCGCTCCCCGAGCTCCCGCTCCCACTGCCTGCCGTGCTGCCAGAATCTTTCGAGCACGCGACAACGATCCCGAGCATTGCGAGCGAGAAAGTGGCGATCGACCGCATCCGCATATCGGTGCGACGGTAGCACGTAGTAACGTCCGCACGATGTCGGCAGGCAAGCGGCGCACACGGACCTTCGCGGTCGTGTTGCTGATCGAGCTCGTCGTCGGTGCTGCGATCTGGTTCTCGACCATGCCGCCTTCGGCCGAGGCGCAGCCGACGTCTCCGCCCCCCACCGCATCGGCGACCCCTCCTGGCGCACCCGAGAAGAAGCAGTGCGCGCCACCGCCCAAGCTGTGGAAGACCGACAACTGCGTCACCCACGAGAGCTACGGCAGCGGGCAAGTGGTCTCGCAGATCGGCGCGGGTCGCGATGCGATGGTCGTCGTCGAGTTCGGCGGCGGGCAGCAGACCGTGGCGGCGAAATCGATCAAGGCGTGCAAGCGCAGCCTCCTCGATGATCTCCTACCGATCGGCATCCTGATCGTCGTGATCACCGTGGTGATCATCCGGCTGCCCAAGGTCGCGCTGGGGCACACCGATGCGTTCCGCAAGCGCCGCTTACTCAACTGGCTGCCGCTCGGGCTCGCGTACTCGTTCCTGTATTTCGGTCGCTACAACATCAAGCAGTTTCAAGGCGAGTTCGACGGCGGCTTGACCGCCGCGCAGTACGGCACCGTGTTCGGCATCGGCTCGGCGGTGTACGGCCTCAGCTTCTTGCTGAACGGCCCGCTGACCGATCGCTGGGGCGGGCGTCGCACGATCCTGATCGCCACCGCGGGCTCCGGCGTCGCGAACGTTCTGATGGGCTACATGGCGATCAGCGGCAACACGTTCGGGATGACGCCCACCGCGGCGTACGCCACCGCGTTCGCGATGAACATGTACTTCCAGAGCTTCGGCGCGGTGTCGATCGTCAAGGTCAATGCCGCGTGGTTCCACCTCCGCGAGCGCGGCACGTTCGGCGGCATCTTCGGAATTCTGATCTCCCTCGGACTCTACTTCGCATACGACGTCGGCAAGCGCATCGTCGACATCACGGTCACCGAGAAGGGCGACACCGCGCACTGGCTGTTCTGGATCCCCGCGATGATCCTCGGCCTGTTCTTCTTCCTCTGTTACCTTTTCGTACGCAACTCTCCCTCGGATGCGGGGCACAAGGACTTCGATCTCGGCGACGCCACACGTGCCGACGAGCCCTCGCTCACCGTCAAGCAGGTGTTCATCAAGCTGCTGACGCACCCGGTGATCCTGATCATCTCGTTCATCGAGCTGTGCTCCGGGTTCTTGCGCCAGGCGATCCTCCAGTGGGGCGTCGACTTCGGCAAAGCGTTCAACCTGTCCGACGACAGCAACGGGTGGTTCGATAGCTTCGTGTTCCAGAACTGGGGCATGGTGTCGTGCATCGCGGGCATCACCGGCGGCATCTTCGCGGGTGCGATCAGCGATCACATGTTCGGTTCGCGCCGCAGCCCGGTCTCGGCGGTGCTCTACGGGATCATGCTCGTCGGCTCGATCGCGATCGTCCCCCTGCTGACGGCGGAGCCAGGTGCGATCGGCTGGGTCGTCGCGTTGATGTCGATGGCGATCATCGGCGTGCACGGCATGCTCACAGCCACTGCATCCGCCGACTTCGCCGGCAAGAAGAACACCGGCATGGCGGTCGGGATCATCGACGGGTTCGTCTACGTCGGCTCGACGGTCCAGTCGTTCCTCTACGGCGCGATGTTGCCGTCGGCGAAGATCGAAGGCCCCGATGGGTGTTCGATGGTCAACCCGGCGGCGAGCGACGTTTCGAACTGGTACGTGTGGCCGGTGGCGATGATCCCGGTCGCCTTGATCGGGTTCGCGCTGACGCTCAAGATCTGGAACGCGAGACCCGGTAGTAGAAGCAGCGGCGGTCATTGACGCTCGATGACGGGCAAGACGTCCAACACCACGGGGCTGCGCCGCGATCTGATCGACGCGGTCGCCTCGTTGCTCGGTCAGGCACGCAGCGCGCTGTTCGTCACCGGTCCGTCGCTGTCGCAAGACTCCGGGTTGCCGAACTACCGCGGCATCCCCGGGCTCGTTCGGCGCAAGCCCACCGACGGGAAACAGTTCGAAGCGGCGCTCTCGGCCGACATGGTCGCCACGAAACCCGAGGTGACCTGGAAGTACCTCCTGCAGGTCGACGCCGCGGTTCGGCACACCAAGCCGAACAAGGGGCACGAGGTGCTCGTCGCCTTCGAGAAGTCGCTCGCGCGGTCGACGATCATGACGATCAACGTCGATCGGCTCCACCAGCGGGCCGGCTCGCGCAACGTGATCGAGATGCACGGCGCGCTGCACGATCTCGTGTGCAAGCGCTGCGAGCTGAGCTCGCGCCACGAGCGCTACGATCAGCTGCCGATGCCACCGCGCTGCGCGGTCTGCAAGAGCGTGCTGCGGCCCGACATGCCGCTGTTCGGTGAGGCCCTGCCGGTGGATCCGTTCACCCGCTTGCAGGCGGAGCTCGATGCCGGCTTCGACATCGTGTTCGCGATCGGCGTCGGCAAGATGTACTCGTATCTCGCGCGGCCGCTGCTGCTCGCGAAGGCG
This sequence comes from Haliangiales bacterium, assembly GCA_038325805.1. GTDB lineage: Bacteria > Myxococcota_A > Polyangia > Haliangiales > Haliangiaceae > JABFXX01. Next base: position 29,452 of record JBBQJJ010000007.1, on the reverse strand, counting down.
GAGGGCATCCCCACCGTCGAGATCGGCGCCGAGCACACCGACCTTTCGGAGGTCGTCGACTTCCGATTTCGGGGCTCACCGATGCGCGTCCTCGATCTGATCGGCATGAGCTGCGAGCAGCTCGGCAGGGTCAGCCACGAGAAACTCCGTCGCTGAATGACACTCGGGTCTCGCAGATTTTTGCGCCCTCATCAGTGACGAGATCGGTAATCGAGATCGCGTTCCGAGCTGATCGAATAGCCATTCGTCGTCGAAGAAGCGCGCTCCAAAATCTGCTGAGGCTCGTAAGTGTGCCTATCTGTAGGACATAAACCACAGCGATCTGAACGGGCGTCTTTGTTACTCCGAGCGGTAATGGCACGTAGCACGCTTGGTTCTGTCCTCCTCACGGCGCTGGTTCTGGCAGCGGGCGCGTGCGCGGATGACCCGGTTGGTCCCGACTTCAACGGCCCGGGGATCGACCCCGACGGTGACCCGGACGATGACAACACCGAGCCGACGTTCCCCACCGAGCACCCGCGCATCTATCTGACGCCGAACCGCGCACGCCTCGAGGCTGCGCTGGAAGCCAACCGCCCTGCAGCCTCTCGCTATCGCGCGAAGGTCGACCAGTGGGTCAACGGTTCGGACATCTGGGGCTTCAACTCGTGGAACGCGGCGCTGCTCGGTCAGCTCACCGGCGAGGCCAAGTACTGCGCGAAGTCCGTCGCGACCGTCGAGGCGCAGGTGCTCGCGGCCGAGGCGAGGATCGCCGACGGCCAGGCGCCCGTGGTCGCCAACGATAGCTACCTCGAGATCGGGGAGCTCGTCGGTGATCTCGCGCTGGTCTACGACTGGTGCTTCGCCGACCTGTCCGAGTCGCAGCGCACGCGCTGGATGGCCTACGCGAACCAGGCGATCTGGAACGTGTGGAACCCGAGCGACGCCGAATGGGGCGGCTCCAAGATCTCGTGGAGCGGGTGGTCGGTCGACAACCCGTCGAACAACTACTACTACTCGTTCCTCCGCGCCACGATGCTCGTCGGCCTCGCGAGCAAGGGCGAGAACGACCAGGCCGACGCCTGGATCGCGCACTTTCGCGACGACAAGATCCTCGGTCAGCTGGTCCCGACGTTCGACGAAGATCTCGACGGTGGCGGCTCGCGTGAGGGCACGGGCTACGGCGTCTCGATGCGCCGGTTGTTCGAGCTCTACGACCTCTGGAAGGCGACGACCGGCGAGTCGCTCGCGACCAAGACCACGCACACGCGTGCGTCGCTCCGCGCCTTCATTCATCAGATCGTGCCGACGCTCGATCGCGTGGCGCCCACCGGTGACCACGCACGCGACTCGACCGGCGCCTTCTTCGATTACCACCGCGACTACCTGCAGCAGCTGATCACGCTGTTCCCCAACGATCCCGTCGCCGCCGCGGCGAACACGCTGCTCGCGGAGTCGAGCGTCGAGGAGATGGGGCAGGGCTTCATGCTCGCGTACGACTTCTTGCACGACGGTGTCGGCGACCAAGCACCGCTCACCGACCTCGCGACCGATTACCACGCGCCGGGCATCGGCGAGGTCTACTCGCGCTCCGGCTGGGACAAGGGCGCCACGTGGGTCAACCTGATCGCCGGCCCGTACACCGAGTCGCACGCCCATCAGGATCAGGGCTCGCTGATGATCTACAAGGGCGGCTGGCTCGCGTACGACGCCAACGTCAGCTCGCTCTCGGGCCTCGCGCAGGACACCACCGCGCACAGCGTGATCCGGCTGACCAAGGATGGCCAGGCGATCAAGCAGGTCGCGTCGACCACGTCGTCGATCGTCGCGCTCCACCAGGGTGCGGACTACCTGCACGCGGCCGCCGATGTCACGGCCGCGTACAAGAACAACGCGTCGGTGCAGCTGGTGCAGCGCGAGCTGGTCTATCTCAAGCCCGACGTGATCGTGGTCTACGACCGCGTCAAGACGTCGTCGGGTACGACGCAGACGTGGCAGCTGCCCACGCCGGTGCAGCCCGCGATCTCGGGCTCCACGGCGACGATCTCGGCGGCGGGTCACTCGCTCAAGGTGCAGCGCCTGCAGCCGGCTGATGCGGCGACGTCGTCGTTCTCGTTCGCGTCGGGCTCGGACTTCTCCGGCGGCTTCCGCCTCGACCAGCAGGTCGCCGGTGGCGATCAGCGCTACCTGCACGTGCTGTCGCTCGACAACGCGGCGGCGACGGTCACGGCCTCGGGTGCGAACGGCGTGACGGTCAGCTACGGCGGCCACGCGGCGACGGTGACGTTCAACCGCGACAGCGCCGGTGCGACGCTGGTGCTCGACGGCGCGAGCACGACGCTTGGCGTCGGGGTGGACGCGCTCGCCAACTAGGGTGTAAGCCGTCGTCATGCCGCGCTGGCTGACGACTGTCCTGAGGCTGTCACCGATCGTTGGTGGCGCCTCGCTTGTCAGCATCGTCGGCCTGATCGCGTGGCGCGCGGTCGGGCCGACCGACACGCTGCACTCCTCGAGCAACGAGATCGGCAACTACCTGCAGACGGTAGGTGCCGTCTACTCGGTGTTGCTGGCGTTCATCGTCTACGTGGTGTGGGGCCAGTTCAACGAGTGCCGCGTCTACATCGAGCGCGAGGCCACCGCGCTTGTCGATCTGTATCGGACCGCGACAGGGTTGCCCCTCGCCGCGCGCAACTCGATCCAGCGCAGCCTCGCCGACTACGTCGAGGCGGTGCTCCACGAGGAGTGGGTCGCGATGGCGACCAACGACGAGGCAGCGATCGAGCGCGTCGGGCACAAGCTCGAAGAGGTCTGGGTGGCGATCCACAAGTGCGTGCCCGCCGGCGTCTGCCAGGAGATGATGTACAGCGAGGCACTGTCGCGCTTCAACGACGTCAACGATCTGCGGACCAATCGGCTGACCTCGGCACGATTCCGGATCCCGCTGACGCTCAAGTTCCTCCTCTACAACGGTGCGGTGATCCTGGTCGGCTCGATGTTCCTCGTCCACATCGAGAGCCTGTGGCTGCACTGTCTAGTGACGTCGTCGTTGACAGGTGCGCTCGCGCACATCCTCTATCTGATCCACGACCTCGACGACGCGTTCACGGGCAACCTCCAGGTCAGCAACGCAGCCTTCGTCCGAGCGCGAGATAGCTTCGACCGCGTGGCCCGGCTGCTCGCGTCCGAAGAAGCGACCCGATAGGATGGGCGTGTGACCGCGCGGCTTGCTGAACTACGCGAACGGATCGAGTTGCTCGCCGCGATCGATCCGGCGCAGCAGATCTTCGGTGCGTCTCGCCATCAGTATCAGCTCGGGGCAGTCGACGCCGACGGGCTAGGAGCGCTCGAGGCGCAGTTCGGCGCGCTGCCCGCGGACTACGTGGCGCTGATCCGCGCGTTCGGCAGCACGTGCGCCGGACCGTACTACGGGCTCGCCGCGCCGCGCGTACCCGAGGACCCGCACCACGCGCTACAGCCGGATCCGCGCCGGATGTTTCCCGGCCAGACCGCATGGGATGCGCGGCTCGACGAGGGCGCGTCGGTGCTCGACGGGACGATCTGCCTCGCCGATCAAGGCTGTGGTGGCCGCTCGCTCCTCGTGCTGCGCGGGCCGCACGCCGGTGAGGTGTGGAGCGACTGGACGGCGGAGCAGGGCACCATGTCGTCAGAGGCAAGCAACATCTTCGACTGGTACGCGCAGTGGATCGATCGCGCGTTGCTCGATTGGATCGAGAAGCACGCGCCGCGGATCGCGCTCGACGGCGCGGCCTCGGCGAACGAGCTCGAGGCGGTCGCGCTCGCGTACGACATCGTCGAGCGCTCGGTCACCGCAGCTCCGCAGTACCTCCGCACGTACGGGTATCTCCATCTGCGCGAGGAGCGCTGGCCCGATGCGGATGCGCAGTTCGCCGCCGCGGCGGCGGTGCCGGAAGCCGAGGAGCCGACCGCACGGCTCGCGCTCGATCGCGCGCGGATCGCGCTCAAGCGAGGGCACTTCGAGGATGCGATCGCGGCGGTGCGGCTCGGGTTGACCGATGCGGGCCTGTGGTACTCGACGCGCGACGATCTGCGCGACACGCTCGAGCGCGCGTTCATCGGTGCCGGTCGCCGGGACGACGCCCTCGCGGTGCTCGATCTTCGCGCGCAGGAGCGCAACTTCTCGCTGGACCTTCATCATCGGCTCGCCCGCGAGCGCCTCGCGCGCAACGATGTCGGGAGGGCCGGCGCAGCGCTCGAGCGGGCGTCGCGGCTCCCCAGCGTGCTCGGCAAGCCGCATCCGATCGAGGTGCGCGTGCCGGCGAGCTTCGATCCGATCATCGCCGAGCTGCGCGCTGCGGGCCGAACCGTCGATGCCGAGGCCCTGGCCGCACGAGCGACGCTGATCCTCGACGCGAACTAACCGACTGCCCGGTCAATCTGACCGGCATGTGCAGGCGACGCGGTTCGCAGTTCGAGCACTTGCACGATGGATCGCGTCGCCGGCGTAGGTTTGGCAACGTTCGACGACGGCACGTCCGTTGCCTTGGTGCCGCTCGAATATGAAACCCCAATCGCTCCTACTTGCTGCCGTCCTCGCGTTCGTTCCCAATGTCGCGAGCGCGTTCGACGACCCGAACGATCCGGAGCCCGATCCGGAACCGAGCGGGCCCACCACGCCGCAACCGCCGACGCCGCAGCCGACATTCGTCAAGACGCTGACGCACATGAACTGCTTCCCGACCTGCAGCTCGGACTGGGGCGCGGGCTACTCGATCGGTGCGAAGCTCGCGGCGACCCCCGCGGGCGCGGGCGTGCCGAAGGACAAGCTGGAGGGCTGGGGCGAGCTCGACGCGTTCGCGCGCATGAACGGGAGCCGATACTCGCTGTTCAAGGTTCGCGTCGCCGGCGTCGCGGAGGCGAGGACGCGCACCGACCTCAGCCTGACGGCGTACATCGCAGGCGCGGCGGTGTTCACCAAGCCGTTCGTGTCGCAGACCGGCGTCTACGTGCCGCTGGCCGTCAACGGGAACTGGCCCAGGACGTTCTTCGACAAGTCGGTCTCCGTCAGTGTCGGCCCCATCCCGGTGTCGTTCACCGCGAGGGCCACCGGCCAGCTCACCGCGAGCCTGACCGGCAGGATCTCGAACGTCGGCTTCGAAGCAGCGGCAGGTCCGTCCGGCAAGGCGTCGCTGTTCGCCTCGGCCGCCGTCGGTGGTCAGTACTGCCTGTGGGGCGCGTGTGTCGGTGCGTCTGCCGGGCTCTCGGTCAACGTCACGCTGATCGAGGCGTCTGCGCCGATCACCGCGAACCTGACGTGGTCGCTGGTCAACATGGGGTGGGGCGCGCAGCTCAACTTCAACCTGACGTCGACGCTGAATCTGAAGACGCTCGATGGCTACCTCAAGGTGTTCGCGTCGGCGTGCCTCGGTGGCTGCCTCGACTGGGACCGCAAGTTGATCGACTGGGCGGGCTGGTCGTCGCAGGCAACGCTGTTCAACGCGCAGGGCAAGTATTGCCTCGTCGGTCAGTGCTCGCCGATGGGCTTCGAGTAGTCATGAAGCGCGCACTCGCAGGCTTGGTGATGCTCGGTGTCGTGATCGTGGTGATCGCACGCCTCGCGCGCGACGCTGACGAGGTCGTAGATGCGGCCGTGTCGACTCGCAGTGGCGAGGTGCATCGCGGTGGTCCCCGGAGTCTCGCGCGCGATCTCTCCGCGGGCATCGAGCACCGCTACGCGATCTCGATGGATCACGCGAGCAAGCCGAACGAGGGTGACCCGTTCGCGCTCGCCATCGACGGCGAGTGGGCGCTCGGTGTGGTCGCGACCGGTGATCCAATGATCACCACGATCCGCGCGGAGCTTCACGAGCCACGCGTGCGCCTGCGAGGAGTGACCACGCCTGCACCGAAGCTCGGCGTGCCGTATACGTTCACGCTCGGAAGCGACGGGCGGTTGCTCGCGCTGCAGTTCCCGAAGGATCTCGATCCCGATTCGCGCATGGTGCTGACGGCACTCGCGACGGCCGCGCAGATCGCCGACGGCGGCACGGCAGCGGCGTGGACGGCGGTCGAGACCGACTCGCTCGGCTCCTACGAAGCGAAGTACACGCGCGAGGGTGCGGCGCTCGCGAAGACCAAGATCGCGTATCGCAAGGCCGGCGAGCCGATCGCGGTTCGCGTGCTCGCGAGCTCGACGACGATCGCACTCCGCGCGGATGGGTGGGCAGCGTCGATCGAGCAGCGCGAGTCGCTCGATGTCGGCTTCGACAAGGCGTCGGTCGAGGTTGCCGGCACGACGATCCTGCGGCACCTCGGCGAGCGGCGCGTAGTGGCGATGCTTCCGCTCGGGCTCGAGACCGTCGCGATCGACGCGGTGTCCGCCGCGACCCGCGATCAAGGAGATCGCGAGCTACTCGATGGTGCGTCGCTGTCCGATCTGATCTACGTCCTCGGCAGCGTGCGCGACGACGGCAATGCCTCGGCGCATACGTATCTCCGGATGGTCGCGCTGTTCCGGCTCGATCCCGACGCGGCGCGCGGCGCGGGCGAGCAGTTGCTCGGCGGCAAGCTCGATCCGCGCGATGCGTCTGCGGTGATCGGTGCGCTCGGCGAGGCCGGTACGCCTGTCGCGCAGCAAGCGCTCTCGAAGGTGGTCGATGCGTCGACGGTGGCCGAGGATCAACGCGTGGCGGGTGCGCTCTCGCTGGGGCTGACCGAGGCGCCGTTGCCATCGACGATCGAGACGCTCCAGGCCGCGGCGAAGTCGCCGGATGCAGACTTGTCGGCGACGGCGATGCTCGCGCTCGGCAACGCGGCGCTGCGGACGGCGACCCACGACGCGACGGCCGCAGCACGTCAGGTCGAGGACTTGCTCGCTCGCCTGGAGCGGGCAGGCGATGTCTCGGAGCGCGTGATCCTGCTGCGTGCGCTCGGCAACACCGGCGATGCGCGGATCCTACCCGCGCTCGAGCTCGCCCTCGCGTCGCCGAGCGACCTCGTGCGTGCTGCCGCCGCCGAGTCACTGCGGTTGATCCCCGATGGGCGCGCCGATGCGTTGATCATCGCGATGCTCGACGATGTCTCGCCGATCGTGCGCACGTCAGCGGTGTTCGCGGCCAACCATCGCCGGCTCGACCCGGTGGTCCAGGCGCTTGCCGCGCATGCTCGTGACGACAAGGATGCGTCGGTGCGGCGCGCGATCGTCGAGCTCGCCGGTCAGCGGATGAACGAGCTGCCGTCGCTGCTTCGCCCGATCGTGGTGAACGCGGCGGAGCGAGATGCCGATGCCGACGTCCGCGAGATCGCGAAGAAGTTCCTCGTCTGAGCCATCGATGCCGTCGTCACAGACGCTCCAGGAGCTTGTTCGCGATCAGGTACGCGTCGCCGGGCCACCGCCCCGAGACATACCTGCCGTCTTCGACGACGAATGCATGCTGATGATCGTCGCGCGTGCCGCGCTTGCTGAGCGTCTTCGGGCCGCGCTCGAAGTCCTCGGGCTTCGCGAGCGCGCTGCGCACCTCGTCCTCGACGTAGTCGGAGTACGTCCGGTAATACCTACCGCGCCGCCAGAACGTGGCGAGGTACGCGCTGCGCTCCATGTACTTGGGCAAGCAGGTGGTGCGGAGGCCGTGCAGCACGGATCGTCCATCGGCCCGCTTGGCTCGCGCGGCGACCAGCGCCCCGTGACAGATCGCGGCGATCGGCTTGGTGGTGGCGAAGAACGCTGCGGTCATCCGCTGGACTTGATCGGAGCCGAGGTACTGCCGCATGCCCTTCGCATGACCGCCTGCGAGGAACAGCGCATCGACCGCCGCGGGATCGACCGCGGCCCAGGTCACGGGCTGCTGGAAGCCCGCGTCGTGCTCTAGCTCGCGATAGAACGCGAGTGGTTCCGGCTTCGCGCCGAGCGCACCAAACACCACGCCGGTGATCAGCAGTGGATCGCACGCGGGCGTCGCCCCGGCCTCGGTGGCGAAGGTGACTCGATGGCCAGCCTCGGTCAGCAGCTTCCACGGCACCGCAACTTCGGTGACATCGAAGTCGCGATCCGGAAGCGGGAACACGACGTTGGCCATGCCGGACGATCTCGCGTCGTCACGGACAGGGCCAGTCCTCCGGCGCGCATCTTGCTGCACCTCGCTCCGCAAGGAGGAACCAAGATGCCCCGCAAGCAGCGTTTCAAACCGTCTCGTAAGCCGAAGCCGCCAGTTGTCGAAGGAAATCCGCAGGACCAAGTGACGCATTCGAGCACGCAGGAGAGCGTGGCGAATTCGCCCACCCGTCAGACCGACAGTCAGGCCGCGCTTCGCGACAGCTGAACGCGCACACCGTGCGATCAGGGGACACGGGACGATCGCTTCGCGAGGATCGTCTCGAACCCGTCGCCCCATGCATCGAGCTCGCGGGCTCGTTGCATGGCAAATGGATGATCGCGGAACAACGTGAGCAGCACCTTGTACGCGCGGTCGAGCGTGGTGCGATCGACGTCCTCGAACTCGCGCACCTGGCGAAGGAAGTCGTCGCGGTCCATCTCGCCGGCGAGCCGCGTCGTGCCGCCTGCGAGCTTCATGAACGTGTCGCGCGCAGGCTCGAGGTCCTGCACGCAGAGCAGCGCCGCGCGATCCGCGGTGAGCTCGGCGCAGCGATACCACTCGTAGAGGGCGACCACGAGCCCCTGTCCGAGGATCGCGCCGAACCCGAGGGTCGCTTGCCCGAGGATGGTCACGATCGTCGAGATCGACCGCGCCATCGTGCCGTACAGCACGTGACCGGCCTTGATGTGGCCGACCTCGTGGCTGATCACGAAGAACAATTCCTCGTCGGACATCATGTCGATGATGCCGCTGGTCAATTGGATGAACGGCTTGGTGTGCCCGTAGGTGAACGCGTTCGGCTTCGGATCCACCGTCACGTACATCTCGGGCTCGGGCACCTCGAGGATCTTGCAAGCCCAGGTCAGGCTGCGATTCAGCCGCGGAAACATCTTGGGTGTCACGCGCAGGTTCGAGGAGACGTTCTCGACGTAGTACAGCCGCTCGAGGCCGTACTCCATGATCTTCTTGATCAGCATGTCGATGCCCGGAATCCGCTTGAGCGCGTCGGTGGCGCGGGCGTCGTGGGGATGACGAAACTCGTCGACGTCCAGTCCGGGCAACGGCCGCAGCTTGCGTTTCTTCGCCTTCGGTTCGTCGGGAGTCGTCGTCTCGTCCGCCACGCCGCTATCATCACACAGTGATCTGCATCGTCGACGTCCACTACGAACCCGATCTCGTCACCGCCGCAGCGGTTGGTGCGGAGTGGGGGGATGGCGTGCCGACGATCGAGATCGTCCTGCGCACGCCAGGTCCCGCCGCGGACTACAACCCCGGCGCGTTCTACGAGCGCGAGTTGCCATATCTGATGACGATCCTCGAGAGGATGCCTCCGGTCGAGGTCGTCGTCATCGACGGCTACGTCTGGCTGGGCGCCGATCATCCGGGGCTTGGCTGGCACCTCCACCGGGCTCGCGGCGGGCCGGTCATCGGCATCGCGAAGACCCAGTTCGCGGGCGCGCCGTCGAACGACATCATCCGCGGCGACAGCGGCAAGCCGCTCCACATCACCACGATCGACTACGACGCCAGCCGCGCTGCCGAGCAAGTCCGCACGATGCATGGCACCCACCGCATCCCGACCTTGGTCCGGCGAGCGGACGCTCTGGCCCGCGGTCACTGAGTCTGCTGGATTCGCAAATCCCCTCAGTTGAGATCCACCCGACGGCGATTCTGTGTATGTTCGTCGGCTGTGTGGACGCGCCGATGGCGCCTGTGACTCAAGGACGGACAGATGATGGCGACCGAGAATCGAACCACTTCAGCAGGCCTCAAGACGCTCGCGATCGATATCGGGGGCACCGGCCTCAAGGCCCTGATCCTCGACATCGGCGGTAACCCGCTCAGCGACCGCGCGCGGATCGACACGCCGCAGCCGGCGACACCCGACGCGGTGCTCACCACGTTGTGGACGATGATCGAGTCGCTCGGCGAGTTCGATCGCGTCAGCGTTGGCTTTCCTGGCGTGGTGGTCGAGGGTGTGATCTTGACGGCGCCGAACCTCGGGACCAAGGAGTGGAAGAACTTCGACCTCGCCAAGGCGATCACCGAGAAGACCCGGCGTCCCGCGCGCGTGCTCAACGACGCGGGCGTTCAGGGCTACGGCGTCATCGAGGGCCATGGCGTCGAGATGATCCTGACACTCGGCACCGGCCTCGGCTGCGCGCTGTACTCGGACGGCAAGTACGTGCCGAACCTCGAGCTCGCGCACCACCCGTTCGCGAAGGGCAAGACCTACGAGCAGTGGGTCGGCAAGAAGGCCCTCGAGAAGATCGGCAAGAAGAAGTGGAACAGCCGCGTCACGGAGGTGATCGAGCAGGTGCTGCCGATCTTCAACCCGCGCAAGCTCTACCTCGGTGGCGGCAACGCGAAGAAGCTCAAGATCAAGCTGCCCGAGAATGTCGTGATCACCGAGAACGTCGCCGGTCTGCTCGGCGGTATCGCGCTCTGGCACGACTCCAAGAACGGCAAGAACAGCTAACGCGCTAAGAAACGGTCATCGGTCAGCTACGGGACGACGTACATCGGTCCGGCCGACAGCTCGATCTTGCCCCCGGACCCCGGAGTTTGCAGGTTGACGGTCCAGTAGTATGTGCCCTTGCGATCGGGATCCTGCAGGAAGCTGGAGTTCTCGAGATAGAAGAAGTTCTGGTGCGAGTAGCCGACGTGGTCCGCAGAGATGATGGATGCGGCCGGCAGCTCAGAGGTGAACTCGTCATCGACAACAGTGCGCTGACCATCGACCTCACGCTCGAGTGTTGCGCTGGAGCCCAGCGGATACTCCGAGTTCGGTATGACAGGAACGGTGCCGTCAGCAGTCACGTCATCGGGCGCATCGTCAAGCGGGAGCACCATGACGGCCAACCCGATCGCCTTTGGTGGTGTCCAGTCGGCGAGTGAGAACACGTTGCCTGTGAGGAGGCCACTACTCGGGAGCGCGTCGACCTCCTCCTCGTCGTAGGGCGGCGGGTGCGGCGTGGCACTCACGAACTGCATGGCGATGTCGTCGAACCGATGGTTCGGCATCAGCTTCAGGAGCTCGTTCTCGTTCTCGAATTGGGCGCCGATGGGTGCTGTGAACAGGAATGGGTTTGCCAGACGAAACCGCGGAGATCCCGTTGTTTGAACCGTGAACTCGAACGGAGCGGTTGGAGCGTCGAAAGGCGCATCCGCCGGTGGGGTTTCCGTTCCTCCGCAACCAACCAGACACACGACCAACGGGAATCCGCGCATCACCTCGAGGGTAACACGAACTATGCTGCGCACGATGCGTCGCGCTCTTGTTGTCGTCCTGATCTCCTGCGGATCCACACCGCTGCCGCCGACCACTGGCGCGCAAGGCTTGCCCTCGGCGGATGCGCAGGTGGCGGAGCCGGTGCCGGATCCCACGCCGCCCGAGCTGCGGTTGCCGGCGACGATCAAGCCGACCCGGCACGACGTCACGCTGACGATCGATCCGTCGTCGAGTGACTTCACCGGCACGATCACGATCGAGCTCGACGTCACCGAGCCGACGTCGGTGGTGTGGCTCAACGGCGAGGAGATCACGCTCAAGCGCGTCGCGCTGGGCTCGGGGAGCGAGCTGTTCGAGGCACGCCCGATCTACCCGACGAAGCAGGTGATCGGCCTGGTGCTGACCAAGCCGCTGCCGAAGGGCCCGGCGAAGCTGACGATGGAGTACGCGGGCAAGATCCACGCGAACGACGGCACGGGCATCTACACGGCGAAGCAGGGCGACGAGTGGTACGCGTACACGCAGTTCGAAGCGACCGACGCACGCGAGGCGTTCCCGTGCTTCGACGAGCCGTCGTTCAAGGCGCCGTGGAAGATCGCGATCAAGACCAAGAAGGCGTTGCTGGCGGTCGCGAACACGCCGGTGGTGAGCGAGAAGGATCTCGGCAACGGCGACAAGCTCGTCGAGTTCGCGGAGAGCAAGCCGATGCCGGCGTACCTCGTCGCGTTCGGCGTCGGGCCGTTCGACGTGGTCGAGGCGGGCAAGACCCGCAACGGTGCCCCGATCCGGATCATCGTGCCCAAGGGCAGGAGCGCGGACGTCGCGTATCCCGTCCAGGCGACGCGGCCGATCGTCGATCTCCTCGAGGACTACTTCGGCACGCCGTACCCGTACGAGAAGATCGATCTGCTCGCGTGCCTCGTCTACAACGCCGGCGCGATGGAGAACCCGGGTCTCATCACCTGGCACCACAGCATTCTGCTGACCAAGCCGGCGGACATGACGCTCAACCGCCAGCAGTCGTTTGCGTCGATCGCCGCGCACGAGCTCGCGCACATGTGGTTCGGCGACTACGTGACGCTGGCGTGGTGGGACGACACCTGGCTCAACGAAGCGTTCGCATCGTGGATGGGCGACAAGATCATCGCGCAGTGGAAGCCGACGTGGGAAGGCGACGTCGATGCGGCTGCCTCGAAGAACGGCGTGATGGGGCAGGACAGCCTCGAGACGGCGCGCGCGGTGCGCAATCCGATCGAGGAGTTCGGCGACATCGAAGATTCGTTCGACGGCATCACCTATCAAAAGGGCCAAGCGGTCCTCGGGATGATCGAGCGCCACCTCGGAGCCGACGTGTTCAAGGCCGGCGTGCGTGCCTATCTCGCGAAGCACGCCTGGAAGAACGCGACCTATGATGACTTCGTCGCCGCGCTCACCAGCGCCGCGAACAAGGACGTCAAGCCGCTGTTCGACACGTTCATCCTGCAGTCGGGCGTGCCGCTCGTCGGCTTCGAGCTGCAATGCACGGCAGGCTCGCCTCCGTCGCTAGCGCTCACGCAACAGCGCTACGCGCCCACCGGCTCGCAGATCGATCCGAAGCGCACCTGGCAGCTTCCGCTCTGCGTCAAGTGGGGTGCGGGCGCAGCCGCCGGGCGCGATTGCACGACGCTGACCACCGAGACCGGCACGCTCGTGCTGTCGGCGAAGTCCTGCCCGGACTGGGTCAACCCGAACGCGGAGTCCGCCGGCTACTACCGGATGGCGCCGAAGGGAAAGCTGCTCGATACGCTGCTCGCGAAGGCACCGAAGGCCCTCTCGCTTCCCGAGCGGATCGGGTTGATCGGTGACGTCAACGCGCTGGTCTCGAACGGTGGAGCGCAGATGGGCGTGGCCCTCGGCCTCGTCGAGTCGCTGTCGAAGGACAAGAGCCGACACCTCGTCGATGCCTCGATCGGCCTCATCGCCGGCATCGACGACATGGTCCCCGACGATCTGCGCGCGAACTATCAGCGGCTGATCAAGAAGCTGTATCGCACGCGTGCGCTCGAGCTCGGCTTCGTCTCCAGACCTGGTGAGGACGACAACATCAAGCAGATGCGGCCACAGGTGATCGCGCTGGTCGCCGAAGCAGGTGCCGACAAGCCACTGATCGATGAAGCGACGAAGCTGGCGTGGAAGTGGCTCGACGACCCGAAGGCCGTGCAGCCCGAGATGGTCGGCGCGGTGCTCGGCATCGCGGCGCACTACGGTGACCAGAAGCTGTTCGATCGAATCCACAAGGATGCGAAGGCAGCGGAGGATCGCCAGCAACGCGGGCGGCTGCTCGGTGCGCTCGGTAGCTTCGCCGACGCGAAGCTGGTCGCGCAGGCGATGGCGATCTCGATCACCGACGAGTTCGAGCTCCGCGAAGCGGTCGCGCTCCTCCAAGGTGGCTTCGCCGATCGCCACACGCGCAACCAAGCACACGACTTCATCGTCAAGAACTTCGACGTGATCTCCGCCAAGCTCCCCGAGCCGTTCCGCCAGTACATGGCGTTCTCGTTCGTGCCGTTGTGCGACGAGTCGCGCAAGGCGGAGTTCGAGAAGTTCTACAAGAGCAAGCTCGACAAGGTCGACGGTGGGCCGAAGGCGGTCGCGCAGGCACTCGAGGCGATGTCGCTATGTGCGGCGGCCAAGAAGGCGCAGACGCCCGGCGTGATCGCGTTCCTCAAGCGTCAGTGACCCGAAGGCGCGTTGCTGCCGCTAATCGACCCACCACCTCGAACGAGAACACGATCACCGACTGCTGCGGGATCACCCTCGAAGACGGCGAACCGGGCAACCCGAATCCGCGAGCTGCGCTGAACCAGCGGCATCGCGCATGTTTCGCGAGACCGCAGCAGCGGGTGATCGTGGGGACAGGCAGGAGACTTCCGGCTCACGCTCCAGGAGCGGCGGCACGCTCGGGCGCACGGATCTACTCCACGCGGACACCGCGCTCGAGAAGCGGTTTGAGCGCCGCCTTCGGGATCTTCATGTCCTCGAACTTGATCGAGCGCAGCGCCGGCATCTCGGCAGCGCCGAGTGCTCGCGCACCGGCAGCGGAGATTCCGTCACCGCGAAATGCGATCCGTTCGAGACGCGGCCAGGTGGCGGCGGCGAGCGCCTCGAGGCCGGCATCGGAGAGGTCGTTGTAGCCGAGCGAGAGCTCGCGCAGCGTCGCCGTGAAGTCGGAGCTCGCGAGCGCCGCGGCACCGACATTGCCGATCTTGCACGCCCACAGCTCGAGCTTCTCGAGCGGCCATCCCGCGGCTCCGATCGCGGTGAGCCCCGCCTCGGTGATCGAGCCGTAGCCGAGGTCGAGGCGCTTCAGCGGGAAGCGCTTGTTCGCGAGCACGCGCAGTTGCTCGTCATCGACCTTCGATTGGTAGAGCCGCAGCACGCGGAGCGGAGCGTCGAGCTGGACGAGCGCGGCGATGCCGTCGAGTCCGGTGGTGTTGGTGGAGAGATCGAGGACCTCGAGGCGCGACAGTGGCGCGAGGGCTTCGTAGGCGCCCGCACCTTGCAGGCTGTTGTATTCGGCGCGCAGCCCGCGCAAGCCGCGGAACACCGCGTTGGTCGTGAGGTGCCGGAGATCGTCGTTCGCGAGATGCGATGACGACAGGTCGAGGTGCGTGAGGCTCGGGATCGCGAGGTGCTCGGCGAGGAAGCCAGAGCCATCGGTGCCGGGCAACAGCCAGTTGAGGTGGAGATAGCGCAGCGCCGCGAGCCGCGGATCACCGAGCAGCGTCTCGAGTCCACCGTACGTCACGCGCGTGCCGGCGAGGTTCAGGCGCTCGAGCTGCGGGAACACTGCGCCGAGCGCCCCGAGCCCGCCGTCGTCGATGCCCGCCTGGTAGAGGTTGAGGTTGCGGAGTCGCGGCATCGGGTTTGTGAACAGCGCGGCCGTGCCCTTGGTCGCGAGCTTGCTCTCGGTGACGCGGAGGGTGCGCAGGCGTGCGAGCCCTGGAACGGCACCGAGGGTCATCGCATTGGACAGCGAGACGTCGCGCAGGTGCAGCGACGTGATCGGTTCGGCGTCGAGCAACGAGCGAGCGACAGGGATGAACTTCTTGGTGTTGACGAAGGCGTTGTCGAGGAAGCCGCGCCGAAATACGGGACGAAAGATCGCACCACCGTAGGGCGCCATCCAGGTCTTCGCGTGTGCCTGCAACAGCTCCCTCTCGCGCTTGGCGAGCGGCCCGCGATCCGGCGCATCCTCGAGCGCGCACTGGACGTTGATCAGCTCGCCGCGGGGATCGCCGGCGGCGATCAGGGCATCAGCGTAGACCCGGCGCGCCGCGATGTCGTCGGGGTCGTCGAGGATTGCTTGAAGCAGCGTTGCATCGGCCACGCTCGAACGATGCCACATCCGTGGAGCGCGTTCCTCACGCGCCGGTGAACAGCTCGTCGAGCCTGCCGGTCAGCGAGATGTCACCGCCAGCGACCGCTGGCACCGACGTCAGTCCGAAGCTGGTGTCGGGCTGATCCAGGGCGTGCAGGATGCTGACGTGCAATCGGTTCATCGCCGGGCCGAGCGGTGGCGTGTTGCTCATCGGGCTGGCGCCGTCACGCGGATACCGCACGTACCGGCCGGTACGCAGGCCGAGGTTGCCACCACCCGCGAGGACGGCGAACGCGTCGTTGTGCAAGTGCGTGGGCGTCGCCAGCTCGGTCAGCCAGACGACGACCGTGTTGTCGAGCAACGTGCCGTTGCCCTCGACCACGGAGTCGAGCTGCTCGAGGAGGAACGCGAAGTGCGCGCCGTACCACGCACCGAGATCGAGCATCGCTTGCTCGGCGAACGGGTCGTATTGCGCGCCGCACGTGCTGCCACCGGGGATCGAGCGATGCGCGTAGAAGTGCACCGTCGTGTTGGCGGGATAGCCGAACTCGGGCGGTTGGGGGACCGGTGCGACGAAGGTGATGACGCGCGTCAGATCGCACGCGAGGGCCATCCGGATCAGGCGCGAGAACTGCGTGATCTTGTGTCCGCTCGCATCGAACGTGGTGTCGCACAGCCTGGAGGAACCGACATCGAGGTTGGTCTCGAGGTCGCGCACCAGCGCGCGATGCGCATCGAGGCGTTCGCGACCGTTCGCATCGAGGCGCGCAGCGAGGAGCTCGTACTCGCGGGCGACAGCGTCGAGTACCGAGGGGCGGAACGAGCTCAGGCGCTGGGTGCGATCCGGGATCGGGCCGGTGGGAGGCGGGACGTAGAGCCCGAGCAGATCGTTGTACGCGACCTGGGGAGAGGACACGAGGGGTGCAACCTGACCGGCTGCGAGGAACGAGAACGGCGCGACCGTCAGGTTCGGAACGTAGTCCGCACCGTAGATCCGCGAGCCGAAGCGACCGGGTGCAGTGAGCCTCGTCGCGAGCTCCTGATCGATCGAGCGCGCACCACCTGTGCACGGCACGCCCGATGCCTGGCGGACGCGATTGCCGGTGAGCAGTCCGGCGACGGCGAGCGAGTGGTTGTTGTTGTCGAGCCCATCGCGAAGCGCGTCCGACAGGTTCGCCAGGTTCACGGTATCGGAGAGACCCTCGAGGACGAGCAGGCGATCGCGGAAGGGATGCAGCGGTTGCAACACGGTGCTGAGCTCGTCGCGGGCGAGCGGCGCGAGTGCACGCTCGGCCACGGCCGTGGTGCTGCCGTCGGGGACCGGCATGACCCACGACTTCGGCGGGTGACCGTGTGGCGTCACGAAGAACACCACGCGCTTTGCGACCTCGTCGGGTGCGGCCTTCGTACGGTTCGAGCCGAGCAGGCTCGCGAGCCCACCCATCCCGAGTGCTTGGAGGAGCTGTCTGCGACGGAGCATTATCTCGGCACCTCTCGCGACACCTTTCGCGTGCGGAACAGCGGTGAGGTCACGATGTCGGTGAACAGCGCGCGAAAATCTCCGCGGCTCTCGACGAAGCCACTCGCGATCGCGCCGGCCAAGCTGGACTCGCGACCGACGGGCATCCGACCGAGCGCGAACTGCACCCAGCGGCGCGCTGCGCACTCCATCACCGTCTCGCTGCGCGCGAGCTCCGACGACAGCTCGATCGCGTTCGCGAACGGACCGTTGACGTCGGTGAACAGCAACTGGCCACTCGCATCGATCGGCAGGCCGGCTTGCTCGGTGATGTATGCGCCGCTCGCGCTGTAGTTCTCGAAGCCGAAGCCGAAGCCGTTGAGCGCCTGGTGACAGCCCTGACAGGCCGGCGCCGACGTTCGCTCTTCGAACAACATCCGATTGGTCTTCGGTCCGTCACCCGGCGTCGCCACCGGCATCGAGAGATCGGCATCGGGCGGCGGCGTCGTCGGCAGCTGGCACAACAGGCGTACCAGGATCGCGTTGCCGCGGATCGGTGGGGAGGTTGCGCCGCGATGCGAGAAGCCGGCGAGAAACGCGGTGCGAGTCAGGATCCCGGCACGGTGGTCGAGCTCGGTCTCTCCCGGGGTGGCGCCATAGACGCGCGCCATCTCGTCGTCGACCACGGCATGCCGGCTGGTCAGCAGATCGCCAAACGTTCCGACAGCTCGAAACGAGCGCTCGACAAATCGCTGGGACTCGAGCAACGCCGAGCGCTGGGTGGCTGTGGTCCACTGTGCATCGATGTCCGCCGTGCGGACCTCGTGCTCGTTGAACAGGATGTGATCGAGCGCCAGCCACTGGCGATGGAACTCCCAGACCAGGCGGAGGGCGCGGGGATCGTCCAGCATCCGCCCCGCTTGCGAACGCACACCCTGTTCGGTCGCGAGCTTGCCTGCAGCCGCGGCGGCGAGGAGCTCGTCGTCGGGAATGCTGCTCCACAAGAAGAACGACAGGCGGCTCGCCATCGCGTACGGCTCGACGGGTTCCTGGAGCACGCCGTCACCCACGGGCTCGGTGCGATACAAGAACTGCGGCGCTTGCAGCATCGTGCTGACGGTCAGTTGCATCGCGCCCTGGAAGTCGAGCTCGGTAGTCCAGCGCGTGAAGCGTTGTGCGAGGGAATCGTGCTCCTCGGTGCTCAGCGGTCGGCGATAGATCCGCGCTCCGAACCGGCGGATGGCTGCGCTGCTACAGCTCGCAGCGAGGGTGGGCGTCGACCACTCGGAGCAGCCGGTGAGCCGGCGAAGTGCCGCGTCGTCGGCAGTGGATGCAGCCGCGTAGAGATTCGCGATCGTTTCATAGCGCGCGATCCGGACGTCCGAGGGCGACTGCGAGGCGATGTCGTTATCGAACCCCGTGGGCGAGCTCTCACCAGGGAGTGGTGGCGTCTGGATCGTGAGATCCGGAAACAGATCGTGCAGCGCGTACCTGTACTCGGTGTCGCTGAGGCGCCGCAACGGCGTCGGGGCCACCTGCGGAGGGACCACGTCCGTCCCGCACCCCGCGAGGAGGAACAGGACTGCCAGTGGCCACCACATCCGTCGAGGGTAACAGACCTCAGTCGATCTGGATGCCGCGATCGAGCAGCGGTTCAGCGCCGAGACACCTGACCAACGATGCGGCGATGGCGACCGACCGCTCGCGCAGGTGGAGCGTGGTGCGCACTGCATGTAGACCCGCGCCGCGATGTCGTCGGGGCGTCTAGGCTCGCCTGCAGCAGCGTTGCATCGGTCACGCCCGACGGTGCGACATCCGCGGGCGGCTGACGTAGGATGCCCTCCTCCATGAAGTTCGTCGCGCTGCTGATCGCCTTGGGTTTGTTCGGCGCGTGCAAGATGGTGCCGAAGAACCGGCGACAGCACCTGGCGGACCCCACGATGCAAGCCGACGAGGATCCGCTGCGCGACAAGGCGCACGCGAAGGTTCACCTCGCGCGTGAGGGTGCGGCGGGTGGCGACGGCGAGCCCGCCGGAGGTGGGTGTGGCTGCTCGAACTAGCGTCGCGCTGCTGCTGCTGTGCGGCGTTGCAAGCGCCGACAGCGATGACGCCGAGATCATCGGTCAGGACCGCGGCTGGAAGCTCGAGAGTGCGGAGCTCCGCACCACGTATCTCGACCAGACGGGCCGTGGCTTCCAGTCGCAGGAGGACGGTCCGCCGGGCAAGGAGACGATGTGGATCCTGCAGCCGTCGCTGTACATGACGGTGCGCCAGAGCGAGCGAGTCACGCACACCCTCGCGATGCCGATCGATGCGATCACCGCCGCGTCTCCCGATGCCGTCGATGCGACGTCGTCGGCGAGCCGGAGCAACATCGCCGGCGACTTCGATCTGCGCACGGCGATCAAGCTCGATGACAAGACCACGCTGACCACGCGCTTCCTCGCGCATGCCGAGGAGTGGATCGGCGGCGGCCTGATCGGTGCGGGCTGGACGCGCTCGCTCGCCGACGACAACGCGACGATCTCGATCAACGGTACGTTCGGCGCGGACGTGTTCGACGATCACAACCGGTTCGGCGACTTCCTCGGCAAGACCTCGCGGATCACGACGAGCGTGCACGCCGCGGCGTCGCAGCTGCTGTCACCCACCACCGTGCTCGACGGCAGCTACGGTATGACGTATCAGCACGGCGAGTTGCGCACCGGGTGGAACGCGGTCCCCGTCGAGGACGGCACGCTCGAGAACGAGATCTTTCCCGACGGTCGGTTGCGCCAGGTGGTGACGCTGCGGGTGTCGCAACACATCCCGGTGACGCACTCGACGGCGAAGGTCGGGTACCGCGGCTACGTCGATAGCTTCGGCTTGCAGGCGCACGCGATCGAGGCGACCGTCTACCAGTACCTCGTGACCTGGCTCTACGTGCGAGGCAGCGTTCGCTACTACGACCAGAACGGTGTCGACTTCTACACCGAGGCGATGCCGCTCGGCTTCACCGACTCGACGGATCGCACCGCGGATTCGGATCTCGCGCCGCTGTCGTCGACCGAGCTCTCGCTGCAGCTCAAGACGGTCAAGGATCGCGGCCCGCTCAAGAAGTGGTCGGTGTCGGCGGAGTACTTCCGCTACACGCGCAGCAACGATCTCGAGATCAACGCGGTGTCGATCGGGCTGGGGCGCGTGTTGTGAAGGTTCTCCTCGCCCTTCTCCTCGCATGCAGTGCACCGGCGAAGCCACTGTTGGCGCAGCTGCCCGCCACGACGCTCGTCGACGGCGACTCCACATTCGTCGCCAGCGAGCGCTACAAGGGCAGCGTCGTCGTCCTCGATTTTTGGGCGGGCTGGTGTGTGGAGTGCAAGCGCTCGGTGCCTCAGGTCTCGCGGCTCGCGAAGAAGTACGCGGGCGAGGGCCTCATCGTCGTCGGCGTCAATGCCGGTGACGAGCGTGCAGAGGCGGCGCGCTATGCGGCGGAGCTCGGGATCGACTATCCGATCGCGCTCGACCCCGAGCTCGAGCTGTCCGACAAGCTCGGCGGTGGGCGGCTCCCGCTGCTCGTCGTCATCGATCGCGACGGGACGATCGTCCATCGCGCGAAGCAGGTCGACGAGGAGACGCTGCGCGTGATCCGGACGCTGCTCGCTCCGAGCGCGCGCTGATGAGCGGCACCGACGACGGCACGATGCCCGACTCGCGTGTGACGAGCAGCAGCTCGACAGGTCGGTGACCTCGTAGCGCTCGCCGAGATCGAACGCACCCGCACCCGCTCGGCCGCGGTGGCATGGGCGAGGTGCGGCTCGCACGCGATCGCCGGATCGACCGCGAGGTCGCAGTCAACCCGAGAAGCGCGACGACTCAGCTCGCTAAGGTCGCGCGAAGCTTGCCGCCGGAGAACACCCACAGGTTGCCGGGCTCGCCGTGCGTCCACTCCTCGTCGCGCGTCAGCGGCACGGTGGCGACGACGACGACGCGGTCGTCGGGGGTGGTGACCGCCGCGAAGTCGACGCTGAGATCGTCGTCGGCGAGCGTCGCCTGCTTGAACGGCGCCTTGCGGATGATGTACGCGAGCTTGGTCGCACAGCGAGCGAACAGGTGCGTCCCGTCACCGAGCAAGAAGTTGAACGTGCCGTGGCCACCGAGCGTGCCACCGAGCTCGGCGACCGCGTTCCACAGCTCCTTGCGACTGCGCGGGTACGTCTTGAACCGTTTGTACAGGCCGTCGAGGATCACGCAGAACGCGTACTCGCTGTCGGTGTTGCCGATCGGCCGGTAGCGCGTGAGCGAGAAGCGGCGAACATTCTTGACCGTGCCGTTGTGCGCGAAGGTGATCGTGCGCCCCCAGATCTCGCGGACGAATGGATGGGTGTTCGCGAGCGACGTCTCGCCGCGCGTCTTCTTGCGGACGTGCGCGATCGCGAGCAGCGTCTTGATCGGATTCGCGCGCACGTAGCTCGCGAGTGCGGAGCTACACGCGGGCGTGGGCTCGAGGAACGTGCGCACCGCGTTGCCCTCGTACAGCGCGAGCCCCCAGCCATCGGCGTGCGGGCCCTTCGCGCCACCTCGCATCGCGAGGCCGGAGAACGAGAACACGATGTCCGTCGGGACATTGCACTCCATACCGAGGAGCTCGCACATGCAGCGATGAAGATAACGTATCGTCGGGAAGATGTCCGACAGCAAACCCTCGTCGAAATGGGAGGACAAGCAGCGGGTCGCGAAGGCGGCCGAAGCGAAATTCGCTGAGAACCAGGCGCGCGCTGCGAAGCAGCCCAAGAAGAAGCGGAAGTCCGAGCTCGACGAGATGGGCGAGGCGCTCGGTACGATCGACCTCGGCAAGAAGGTGGGCCCGCTCGGATGGCTGGTCGCGCACAAGAAGGCCGTGATCGCGTCCCTCGTCGTGCTGCTCACCGGGGGCGTGATCCTCGTGATGTGCAAGGTCGTCAGTCACCAGCTGCGCAACGCACCTGGCTCGCCGACCGACGAGGTGTTCGTCGGCGGCACGTTGATCGTCATGGACCACGTCGTGGTCGGCGGCACCGACAGCAAGGGGCACTCCCAGCAGGCGACCGCGAGTGGGCAACGCCTGACCGCGATCGATGCCGCGACCGGCGCGCAGCTCGCCGTTGATGTCGGCGACTACAAGCGCTGCTATCCCGGCGGTGCGCGACTGGCGTGCATCGACATCTACGATCGACTCGACCTGCTCGACCCGCGAACCCTCGAGGTCACGCACACGGCGGCAGACCTGATCGCGGCTGCGAAGCTCGCGAAGCCGACGCGCCGGATCGAGCGCGACGGCGACACCTTCATCGTGGTCCTCGAGGACGGACGCGGCGCGCAGATCGATCCCGCGCCTCCCACTCCGACAGTGACGACGCTCGACTCCGTGCAATCTCGGCTCGACATGCCGGCAGGCTCTGGCTGTGCGGCGATCCCCCGGATCAAGCTCGGCGAGTCGATCCTCAAGTTCGACGATGGCGGTACGCGCTCGAAGCTGACCAGCGTGCCGCCACCGCCGGCGGAGTCGGCGACACCGAGTGGTCCGGCGCTGTCGTTCCTCGAGCCGCACTTCCTCGCGAACCCCGAGGACCTGCCGTTGATCCTCCATCGCGCTGCGATCGGCGACAACAAGGCGCAGTTGATCTCGCGCGTCGAGGGAACCTCGAAGGAGGCCTGGCAGGTGCCGCTCGAAGGCGAATGCCGCAAGGCGTACGTCCACGACAAGACGTTGGTGGTCGCGACCAGCAACCCGCGTCGCCGTGCGGTCGGCGTTGATCTCACCTCGGGCCGCGTCGTGTGGACGTTCGGTCGGTGACGCGACCTGACAGGCGAGACGTCGTCCGATCAAGGATGCGCCTCGTGCTCGCTCTGCTGGTCGGCTGTGGATCCCCGACCGCGCCGGCACCACCTGTGGGGCCGATCACGACGCCGACCGTGGTGACGACGACGCCTGTCAAGGCCGCGCTCGCTGGCGAGTGCATCGGCCCGACCTGCTTCACCAGCCCCGCGGGGTTCCGCTTCGTGCACCCGCTGCCAGTCGGCGAGACGCTCCGCAAGGTCGTGGTGACACCGTCGGGCGAGGTCTGGATCGCGGGCGATCACGCCACGCTGTTGGATGGTAGCGACGGGTGATGGCGTGCTGCTTACCGGGACGCTCGCCGGCGTGACGAAGCACGAGCGGGTCGCGACCTTCGACCGAGAAGGTCCGCGCCTGTTCGCGATGCTGCGCTCCGGCGAGACCGTGTTAGGAGGTTGCCGCTCGGTGTTCGTGCGCGATCGCGCTGGAACCTGGAGCGCGCTTCCCAAGTTCCCGGGATGTGCACGTGCGATCGCGGGTGTCGATCGCGCGCATCTCTGGGCCGTCGGCTCGCAAGATCTTGTCGACGGCAAGGCGTGGCGTCTCGAGCGCGGGACGTGGATCGAGGTCTCGGCTCCGTGATCGTTCGTCACGATCAGCGACCTCGTTGACAGATCGATCGCGAGTGCTATCCAGTGCGCCGCGGGCCGACAGGACCTCGATTACCGTAACTATAACGGCCTAAGGTAGCGAACCCCGGCGACGGGTCTAGCGATGCAGCAAGCTGTCTCGACAAGGCTTCGGCTACAGCCCATTGCGTGCCCAAGGAGTGTTCGTTCGCGGGTGTGGCAACACACGATGAACACCACGGCGTCGGTCAGGCAACTGACCACTCGAAGTCCACCGCAATTGTCCGCACTCATTTTCGAACGAAGGTCCCGTGGAACGTGATGGGCACGTGGTGATCGATCCAGATCTTCGCGATCGGTCCATCCGGGATCCGGGTCGCGTCGTAGACGCCGACGTATGCGCGGTCGCGGGTGTGGCAGAGCGCCAGCACGTGGCCATCGGTGTACAGCGGCTCGGTGACGCGCTCGTCATCCGCTAGCGTGTGACCGGTGACGCCGCCGCGCGCGTCGATCGTACCGATCGTGTGGAGATCGTCGAACGTCGAGTATGTGATCGCGTGCTCGCGACCTTCGTCGCCGGGACGGACGGTCGGAAACTCGCACATGCGATCGGAGAGCTGCTCGGAGCGCAGCGTCTTCGCCGTCAGATCGAGCGTCGCGCGATGGTAGCGGCCTGCGTCCTCCCTTCGCTCGCCGAACCGGGAGAACGACGAGAAGTCCGGGTGGCGGACGTAGTCGATCACCAGCTGGGTGCCGCGGGTGAACGCGTTCGCGAAGTGCCACTGGAAGAACGCGTCGGTGGTAAAGCGCACCGCTTCGGTAGGCCGGTCGATCGGCACCGCAAGGACCTCGGTGCCATGCTGTGGTTGCCAGCGGAACAGCTGATGGAAGTCGCCGATTGACAACAGCATGCGCGGCACGTGGACCCGCACCGGCGAGATGAAGAACACGAGGTGCGAGTCGGTCGCGATGAAGTCGTGGAGCATCGGCGGGCCCGGCAACTCGACCGCACCGAGGTGCCGCATCGCGCCGACATCCGGTAGCTCGTAGAGGTGGAGCCGTGTCCTGCGGCCATACTCGAGGCCGAAGTTGTACGAGGCACCCCGCGAGGCGACGCGGTGCGGGTGCGCGGAGAAGAAGCCGGTGATCACGCCGAGGTCGGTGTGACCGATCGTCGCGAGCGTCTGCGGATCGATCTCGGTGGGCACGCCCGCCTCCATCAGCGCGAACAGTCGGTCCTGCCACATCACGACGCTCGTGTTCGCGGTGTTCTTGGATCTCCCGCGCAGGCTGTTCGCGAACCGACGCGCCCACGGCACGGACAGCCCGTAGAGCAGCTTGCCAGCGGCACGCTCCTCGACGAGCCCGCGGGTGGCATGGACGACCGAGGCCCCGGTAGCCTTGCCTCCTTCCAGACGGATCGCCGTGATGCCACCATCACCCTCGAACGGATGCGAGTAGCGTGTTCCGAACTGGCCGAACTGGACCGGGCCGTTGCGGTACAGCGTCCCGCGTAGCGTGTCGGGTAAGGTTCCCTCGACGTCGAGCGGTTCGAAGCCATGCTGACGGCCGAGATCCCGCGACCACATGACGCTGGCGAGCTCGTCGTCGCCGGACGGACCCGAGAGATCTTTCGCTGCGACCATGTGAACAGCGTAAACATGCGGTCGCTTGACCGGCAAGCCAAAAAGTGAACAATGTAAACATTGCCTCCCAAGGCCAGCTACCACCACGGCAATCTCCGACCCGCGCTGGTCGCGGCGGCGCTCAAGGAGATCGCGCGCGAAGGCCCGGATGGGTTCTCGCTACGCGAAGTCGCTCGGCGAGCCGGGGTCTCGGCACCCTCGGTCTACCGTCACTTCAAGAGCAAGGAGGATCTGCTCGCAGCGGTCGCCGCCGAGTGCTTCGAACGGCTCGACGCCGCGATCGTCGAGGCACTCGCGAGTGCGCCCGATCATCCGCTCGAGAAGTTTCGTGCGCGGGGCATCGCGATCGTCGTGTTCGCCGCCACCAACCCGGAGCACTTCCGCGCCTTGAGCCTGACCGTGAAGCGCACCGGACCGGACCCGGCGGACATCGCCGAGATCGTTGCCGCACAGCGTGCCGGCATGATCACCGACCTTCCCGTGACCGACGTGCAGATCGCCGCCAATGCGATGGTGACCGGCCTCGCGCACATGATCGTCGAAGAGCAGCTCGGCCCGGTCGATGCCAAGCGAGCTCGCGAGCTCGCGATCGCGGTCACCGGCGTGCTCGGTCTCGGCTTGATCCCGCGCGCTGAAGACATCCACGATCCCCACAAGCGACTGACGGTGCGCGGCAAGAAGCGCTGACCCGACGCTGTCCTCGGAAATTGACACACCCACCGTGTCAAGTTCCCGGGGCGCGGCCCATTGCCGAAGAATCCGCGGTGGGCGACGCAAAATTGATCGCGCCCGCGAAAAGTCTCCTCGGAGATGAGTACTGTGCGCGTGCCGACTGGAATGTCGCTTGTATCGCGGACGTTAGCGGCGAGAAGAGGGGCCCTCATGATGCGTAGCTTTGTTGCCACCGCGTTGGTCGTCGCACTCGGATGCCGAAATCCGAGCAAGCTCGACGACAACAATAGCGAAGTCGCCACCGAGGGGTCGAGTTCCTCGACCTCGCCATCGAAGGATGAACCCAAGCGCTCACCGCTGACCCCGGCGAAGCTCGCCCCGATCATCAGCGAGCTCGGCGCCGAAGGTGCGACACCAAGCTCCATCATCGTCAGCTTTGCGGCGCCGATCATCGAGCGCGACGAGTCGGGGCGAATCACCTCGAAGAGCAAGCTCGCCATCAAGCCGGCGATCGCCGGCACCTTGACCTACCTCGGCACCTCGCAGATCCGGTTCGTCCCGCAGGGCGCGTTCGACTCGTCGACGACCTACGAGGTCGAGCTCGAGGAGGTCGAGACCCGCGACGGCGTGCTCGAGCCGCCCGGCGCCACCAAGTGGAAACACACGTTCACCACACCGCCGTTCAAGATGATCGGCTGGGCGCCGACCACGGTCGATCTCGAGACCAAGGTCGCGACCATGGAGGTCCAGTTCTCCGCCCCGGTGCTCGCGAACATCACGCGCCACATGATGACGTTCACGATCGACGGCCAGCCGGTGACCAGCGTCGCGGTGATGCCGTCCAACTCGCGCGTGATCGCGAACCAGAACGTCGTCACGCTGACGCTCTCCGATCCGCGGATGAAGCTCGGCAGCAAGCTCGGGCTATCGCTGCGCGCCGATCTGATCGCGCTCAACGGCGCCAAGGCTCCGGCCGCCACCGTCGAGCACGTGCTCAAGGACGACAAGGTCGCGACGATCCGCGGCGCCCAGTTCGTCGAGGGTGCGAACGGCTACTACCTCGAGGTCGCGTGCAACGACCGCGCGGCACCGGCCGGCTACCGCAACGCCTACTTCGACGGCGAGTACGCGAGCGGCTTGTCGCAGCGCTGCCAGCTGTCCGACGAGTCGCTACAGTTCATCAAGTTCGAGCCGCCCGTCGACAAGCCGTACATCACCTCCGGCAAGTCCGGGTTCCGCGTGTTCGGCAACTTCAAGCGCGGCGTCTATCGTGTCCGGATCGGCCCCGGCGCGCGCACGATCGATGGTGGTGTGGTGGCCTCGCAGTTCGCGCGGTCGTACGCGATCACCGCGCGCAAGCCGCAGCTCGGCTTCGCAGGCACCGGCCGCTATCTGCCCCGCGCGGCGTGGAGCAGCCTCGGCATCAAGCACCTCAATATCGAGGAAGCGAACCTGATCGTTCGCCAGATCCCGCCGGAGAACCTGGTGTTCTGGCTCGGCAACACGAGCTCGGACATGGCCGACGAGCGCACCAGCAACGTGATCCTCAAGACCACGCTCCCACTGCGCGGTGACGCCGACACGCAGACGATGTCGTGGAAGGACGTCGCGTCTCTCCTTCCGTCGACGACCAAGGGGGTGCTCGAGCTCAAGGTCGCGTCGTCGGGCGTGTCCTCGACCGCGCGCCTGTTGCTCACCGATCTCTCGCTCGTCGCGAAGAAGACCTCGGTGCCCGACAAGCCGTGGATGCAGAACGTCAAGATCTGGGCGCTCGACATGAAGTCGAACGAGCTACTCGACGGCGTCACGGTGCAGCTCGTGCGCAAGAGCGGCAAGTCGGTCGCGACGTGCGTGACCGACGGTGACGCGGGTTGCTCGCTCGTCGTCAAGGAAGGCGATCCGGATCAGGCCGAGCCGTTCGCGCTGATCGCGAAGCACGGCGATGACCTGACGTACCTCCGCTATCAGGACCTCCGCGCCGACGTCACCGAGTCCAGCGTGTCGGGGCTGCCGTACGTCCAGGTGGTCCCGTACCGCGCGGCGATGTACGCCGATCGCGGCGTCTACCGCCCGGGCGAGATGGCGCACGTCGTCGCGATCATCCGCGACAGTAAGGACAAGGCACCACAGGCGGGACTGCCCGTCGACGTCAAGATCTACGACCCGAAGACCAAGGTCGTGCGCAAGCAGACGATCAAGACCAATGCCGCGGGGGTGGTCGCGATCGATCACCAGCTGCCGAACTTCGCCGACACCGGTCACTGGCGCGTCCAGATCGACGTCGCCGACAAGGCGCTCGCCGCCTACGACGTCCAGGTCGAGGAGTTCGTGCCCGAGCGCATGAAGGTCTCGATCACGGCACAGACGGACGCCGCGCTGATCGGCTCGAAGCTGTCGTTCGATGTCGCCGCGAACTACCTGTTCGGTGGCAACGCGATGGATAGCGGCGTCGAGTTGCTGTGCACTGTCGAGCCCGAGCAGTTCTCGCCGACCGAGAATGGCGATCTCACCTACGGGATGCCCTCCAAGGGGAAGGCCGTCCCGCTCGGCGAGGCGCGCGGTCAGCTGGACATGAAGGGCCAGCTCGCCATCGCTTGCCCCCAGGGCAACGAGACCACGGCGTTCACGCAGACCATGTCGGTCACCGCGCGCGCGTCGGTGCTCGAGGCTGGTAGCGGCCGCGCGACGGTGAAGACCGCGTCGGCCACACTCCACCCCGAGAAGTTCTACATCGGCGTGCGCACCAAGACGTCGGTGGTCGCGAGCGGCAAGCCCTTCACCGTCGAGGGCATGCTCGTCGACTGGGAAGGCAAGCCAGTGACCCAATCCGGCAAGCTCGACATCGAGCTCGAGCACCTGGAGACCGACTACGGGTACTCGTACAACGACGAGACCGGCGAGGCGTCGTACGACCGCAACCTCCGCCACGTCCCCGAGGGCAAGATGACGGCGGCCGTCACCGGCGGAAAGTTCTCGTTCGAGGTCACGCCGGGCGACGCCGACATCGGCTACGTCGTCAAGGTCAAGTCCGGCAAGGCGCGCACGGATCTGATCCTCGACGGTGTCTATCCGTACGAGTACTACTCGGACTACGGCGACACCGATCGCGTCGATCAGACGCCGCGCCCAGCGAAGCCGACGAAGCTCAAGCTCGACCTCCCCAAGAAGCTCGAGGTCGGCACGGCCGCGATGGTCAAGACCAAGGCGCCGTACCGCGGCAAGATCCTGTGGACGATCGAGACCGATCGCGTGGTCAAGTCCGAGTGGGCGGACGTGCAGGGTGGCGAGACCTCGTGGTCCTTCACGCTCGATAGGTTCGCGCCGAATGTTTATGTCAGCGCGTTCCTCGTCAAGGATCCGCATCTCGAGAGCAAGGATGCGTTCCTCCCCGATCGCGCGTTCGGCCTCGGTAGCGTGCGCGTGACGCCGACGGCGTACACGCAGGAGCTCAAGATCACCGCGCCGAAGGACGTCCGCTCGTCGGCGCCGCTCAACGTCACGCTGGACCTCGGTCCGGTCTCGGAGCCGACATTCGCGACCGTCGCCGTCGTCGACGAAGGCGTGCTGTCGCTCACCAACTTCCAGACGCCGGATCCGAACACGCAGCTG
>JBBQJJ010000006.1:0-50537 GCA_038325805.1 Haliangiales bacterium | reverse complement strand
CTGGCTCGGCGCAGAATCGCGGTTCGAGCTCGAGCGACACGCCCGGGCGTTCATCAGGTCCTCCTTCGCAGCGCAACGACCGGCCTCGCTCGAGCGGTCCAGCCTTCTCGGTGCCGCCGCCACGTGCACCGCGTGCGCGCGTCGATCCGCGACCACCGCCGCCGGCGGGTGGCCATCGTCGCCGTCCCAAGCGACGTTCGTAGCGCGAAGTCTGGCGGCCGCCCGACCTCGCGAGACCCGGATGGCACAGGGATCGCCCTGCGAGCCTCCGAGGGCAGCGTGTCTACGACGCGAACCCCAGCGTTCGCCTGTGTCGATCCTTCGACCAGGCGAATGATGGGGAACGGGGTGGCTCGTCCTCGAGCCGGGGACTTCGAATGCAATCGACCGGGTGAGCGCGATAGCGCGAACTCCTACTCTGGGGTTAGTCAATAACCGCGTCGACGATCGTCTCTTCATCGGCGAGTAGGGTGTCGAGCAACGGCCGATAGCGTTCCACGAGGTAGCTGTGGATGCGAGGTACCAGCTTCGCCGCGAGCCGACTCCCGCCGTAGCGCAGCTCGCGGAACCGGTCGGCATCGATCACCGCGGCGATCGTCGGCTCGCGGGTGATGAACGAGAATGGCTGGCGCCCACCATCGAGCACGGCGAGCACACCCGGCATGTCACCGCGCCCGGCGTCGACGAGCGGTGTGCCATCGGCGGCGGTGACGTCGACGCGACCTTGGGTGATGATCAGGAAGCGATTCGACGGCTCTCCGGCACGCACGATCAGCATGCCGGCGGGGAGCTCCCAGAGCAGCGCTCGTAGGCGATCCGACTCCGGCAGGTCGAGCCCGTCGAGGAATCCCGACGCGGGACCGATCACGTGTGCCTCGGTCCACGCCGCGGCATCGGCCGGCGTGATCGCGCCCCACCGCCGCTCGATCAGCTCGCGCCACACCTTCATGTTCGTCCGCGCGATCTGATCGAGGAACGCGAAGGCGCCGGCGCTGGTCTCGCGGCGGAGTTGTTCGATCGCCGCACGGTCGAACAACCATCCCGTGATCGCCGTCCGCGCGACGTACGTCATCGGCGAGGGGCCACCATCGAGGATCGACAGCTCGCCGATCAGCGCTCCGGCGCGCGCACGCGTCACGTGCTTGCCGAACCGCGTCCCGACCGCTTCACCCTCGTTGATCATGATCATCCCCTCGGAGACCAGACCCTCGCGCGAGATCACCTGACCCATCGGCGCCTCGAACGGTCGCGCGGTGAGGCGGAGCTCCTCGAGCAAGCACGGATCGAGCGACGCGAAGATCGGCGAGTCGCGCAGCGCATCGAGATAGCGGCGAGCGGGCTTCTTCTCGGAGTGCCGCTTTCCCGACAGCTGCGCCACCAGGTCCGTCCCGACCTCGATCCCCGACGCCAACGCTTGCTCGTGCACGTGCGGCACGCGCAACCATCCACCCGCGTACCAGGTGTTCGACGCACCCTGGAGCTGCGCCAACCGCCGCGCGCTGACGTCCTGCGGCCGCGACAGCGCCGGGTGCACGAAGAACCGATTCGCGATCACCCCCTCGAGAGTCCGGTGCGGGTTGATCGTCACGAACACGTCGGGGACATCACCACCCGCGAGTCGCCTCGGATAGATCGTCAACGTCGGGCGAGTCTCCGGCTGATCGAGCTGCCCGGCGACGTACGTGTACGCGCCGATCAGCATCGGATCGCTACACACGTACCTGGCATCGCGATGCACCGCGACACGCGCCCGCTGCCACTGGAAGGCCCCGAGCAGCGCCGCCTCGTCGACCGACGGATCCTCGAGCATCGACCGGATCGCGTGCGGGCTCGTCGCGAACACCACGTGATCGAACCACTGGGATTCGTGCATCCCAGAGACCTCGAGCCGCAACCGAACGCCCTTGGGCCGTCGCGACACGCCGACGATGGTAGTGCCCGTTCGCAGCGTCCCACCGTGCTGCTCGAACCAGATATGGAAGGCCGCCGGCCACGCGTGCATGCCGTGCTCGACGACCATCCGTTCGCTGCGACCACCGACCAGACCTTCCATCTGCCAGAACGCGACGAGCGGACGGATGAAGTAGTCCTCGGGATCGCGATCCGGCATCGGGAACGCACCACCCGCACGCGGGTTGAAGTAGCTGCGCCGGAAGTCGGGGCCGTAGTCGTACTCGTCGAGGTAGCGCCGAGCCGTCCACTCGGAGAACCGCGCTTCGGCGGTGACCTCGACACACGTCGCCTGGAACAGATCGATATCGTCGAAGAACCGGGCTTCGTCATCGATCCCGTCGACGACGCGCCGTCCACCCTTTGTCGTCCACAGCGGGTGGCCTTCGATGTTCGTGCACGTCGAGTCCGGCTGCACCGGCGACACGGTCAGGCCGAGGTCGGCCATGAAGCGACGCACCTCGTGCGAGGTCGCACGATTGAAGTCGGAGACACCGGCATCGACGAGCACGGTGCGCTTGCCGTGGGGGACCGGAATCGCGAAGCAGTGCCCCCCGAGCCGCGGCAGCTCCTCGAACAGCGTGACCTCCAGCCCCGCATCGAGGAGCACCTTCGCGGCACCCATCCCTGCGGCACCACCCCCGATGATCGCGATCCTCATCGCGGCCAGGATAGCGGGTATTCTCCACGGCCAGTGACGCGTCCTCTTACGATCCTCGGGTGTGGCTATGTCGGAACGCGTCTCGCCAAAGCGGCACTCGCCGACGGACGGCCGGTCAAGGTCGCCGGTCGCTCGACCGGCAAGCTCGCTCCGTTACAGGAGCTCGGCGCGACCGTGAAGTACCTCGACGCCGGCATGGTCAAGCAGATCGCTCCGATCTGCAGCGGCACCTCGGGTGGCACCGTGGTGTTCTCGATCCCGCCGGTCACGCTGCTCCCGCCCGGGCAGGTGATCAAGGCCGCGCTGCAAGCCGCGTACGGCTGCGGTGCGGATTGCTTCATCTACTTCTCGTCGAGCGGCCTCTACGGCGCCGATCCCGACGACGACGTCTGGATCGACGAGGACACGCCGATCGCCCTCGACGATCCGCCGATGAAGGACATCGGGACGAACGAGGAAGCGATCCAGCAGTGCACCTTCGATCGCCTGCGCGTGGTCACCCTTCGCCTCGCACCCGTCTACGGTCCGGGCCGCGGCGTGCGCAGTCGGCTCGACAAGGGCGACTACAAGCTGCTCGACGACGGCCGGCACGCGATCTCGAGGATCCACGTCGACGATGTCGTCAACGCCGTGTTCGCCGCGGAACAGCGAGCCGAGACCAAGTCGACCTTTCTCCTCGCCGACGACGAGCCGACGACACAGCTCGCCTACGCGGAGTGGCTGTGCGAACGCATGGGCAAGTCGCTACCGCCGTCGCGCGCGCAGCTCGAGCCCGGTAAGCAGCGCGTCGCGCATCGCAATCGCAAGATCCGCAACACCCGCCTGAGGGAGGTCCTCGGCGTCACGCTGCGCTATCCGACCTTCCGCGAGGGCGAGGCCGCGATCGAGGCGGAGCTAGCCTAGGATCTTCTGGACCTCGGCGACCAGCGTCGTCATCCCGCTCTCCTTGGAGAGGAAGCCGTCGATCTTCGCGTCCGCCGCACGGCGTTCGAGCTCGGCGACCGGGAGGGCCACTACGACCGAACAACGTCATCGGCGAGCGAGCTTGCGCGTCTCCAGCTCGCCTTTCGCGAGCTCGATCGCGTACGAGGCACCGAGCCGCGCGAACTTGATCGCGTGCGAGGCGTTGTTGGCGCTGCGCTCGAGCGTGTCGCGATCGGTGTGGATCGACTTGTTCATCTCTCTCGAGCGCGACTCGAACGGCATCGACGCCGCGAAGCCGTTGCGATGCCAGGCCGCGTGATCGCTGCACGCATAGCCGCACTTGTCGAACCCGTAGGTCGCCCCGACATAGGTCTCGATCAGCGAGCTGAGGAAGGCGTTCTGCGCCGCGTTCGTGAAGTCGGTGATCAGCCAGATGTCCGCCGCCGAGCCCTGGTAGTTCGTCATGTCGAGCTGGAGCACGCCGACGACGTTGATCCCGCGTTCGCGAAAGTTCTTCGCGATCGATAGCGATCCGCGCAGGCCCACCTCCTCGGCCGCGTAGCCCATGAACTTGATCGTGCGCTCGGGGCGGAAGTCGGCGGCGAGCAGGGCGCGCGCCACTTCGCTCAGCGTGGCGATGCCGGAGGCGTCGTCGTCGGCGCCGGGCGCGCGACTGCCCGACCCACCCGGGGCGATCGAATCGAGGTGGCCGCCGATCACGACAACCTCCTCGGGCTTGGTCGTGCCGGGGATCGTCATGATCACGCTCTTCTGCGGATAGCCGTGATCGAACAGCTCGAACGTCACGTCGGGCCGCAGCGTCGCGAACGACGTCCAGCGATCGCGCAACCACTCCGAGGCCGCCGCTCCGCTCGCCGAGCGGTAGTAGCGATTCTTCATGCTCTGCAGCTCGGTGATGGTGCCGAGGATGTTGACCTCCGAGAGCGTGGGCAACACGGCCTTGACGACCTCGGGCTTGTCGAGCGTGTAGGTGATCGGCTTCGGCTTCACCATCATCGTCGCGAACAGGTGCGCGTCGACCGCGGAGTCATGCAGCGCGAACCCGCCGCAGCGGTGATGCTCCGCGTGCATCGTCTCGGACAGCGCCTCGAGCTCGGAGGCATCGACCAGCGCGACAGCCACCTCACCGTCCTGCTCGACGATCTGCGCGCCCTTCGGCAGCTGCGAGATCGCATCGACTCCGATGGTGATGAACCGTGGCCCCGACTCCTCGCGAGGGCCGCTCCCACATCCGGTCCCTGACACAGCGATCAACAGGCACGCGAGCAGGCTGCGCATGGATCCAGTCTAGCCCTCCGTCGGCGAGCTGTCAGGCGAGCAAGTGCCCTTGGGGTACACTGGGGCGTGCGCGACGTTCTCCTGTTCGGCGCCAGCTCGATGCTGGGCTGGTCGATCTGGCGCACGCGGGGCGCGCTGGACGTCGAGGGGTTCTGCAACGGCCACACGCGCGAGTTGCCGCCCGGCATCGAGTCGGGGCTCCACCTCGACGACGAGCTCGCGGTCGCGCTGCTGTTCAAGCATGCGCGTCCGCGGGTCATCATCCACTGTGCCGGCGTGTGCGATGTCGAGACCTGCGAGAAGTCTCCGGAGTTCGCGCACTCGGTCAACGTGATCGGGACGCGAAACCTGATCCGGTACGCACCGGTCTCCACGCGCATCGTCTATCTCTCCAGTGATCACATCTTCGGGGGCAATGCGGGCCCGTACTTCGAGGATTCACCCGCGGCGCCGATCAGCTGCTACGCGCGCACGCGCGTCGCCGCCGAGGAGCTCGTACTCGCACGCGGCAACTCGCTCGTGATTCGTTCGGGCTTGTGGATCGGTCCGTCGGCGACCGGCCGGATCGGGCACCTCGATTGGCTGCGCGATCGCCATCGCCGCGGCTTGCCGATGACCGTGGTCTCCGACGAGGTGCGTTCCACTATATGGGCCGAGGATGCCGGCCGGCGGGTCTGGGACCTCGCGCGCTCGCCGATCACCGGGGTTCGTCACCTCACTGCCACCCGCGCTGTCGCTCGTCCCGAGACCGCCGCGTTCGTCAACGCGCACTTCGCGATCGGCGCCGTGTTCGGCGTCGAGCCTCGCGCGAAGCGCCGCATGCCGCACCTCGGTAACGTCGAGCTCGCGACGCGTTACACCGATCCGCTCGCGCAGCCGCTGCCGTCGGTGATCACGTCGCCAGGATCAGGATCAGGAGAGCCACCGTCAGCAGCGTCGCAGCCGCGATGATCCAGAGGACGACCGGTGAGCCCGGTGCGACCGGGAGCCTGGGGAGCGCGATCGCACGCCGCACATCGACGGGCGGCGGTGCCGGAGCCCGGGTCGAGGTGAAGGGCGGGGCAGGGCGATCCTGGGCACCGAACACCCACTGCACCCACTCCGCGACCTGGTGGTGATCGGCGCGCGCGTCGGCCTGGGCGATCACCGCCTCGATGCCGTCGCGCATCTCCGCAGCGGATTGCCACCGCGTGTCGGGATCGCGATCGAGTGCGCGCATCACCAGCGAATCGAGCTCCGGCGGCACCGCGGGGTTGGCGATCGACGGCCGCGGGATCGGCATCTGCGCGACGCGGCGCATGGTGTCGAGATCGTCGACGCCGTCGAACAACCGGCGGCTCGTCAGCAGCTCGTACATGATGATGCCGGCGGCCCATAGATCGACGCGGCGATCGAGCTTGCCGTGGAGGTACTCGGGCGCGATGTAGCCGAACTTGCCCTTGATGATGCCGGCGACGCTCTCCTCGGTCTGCGAGGTCGCCTTCGCGAGCCCGAAGTCGATGACCTTGAGCAGGCCGTTGTCGCCGAGCAGCATGTTCGCCGGCGTGACATCGCGGTGGATGATGCCGAGCGAGATGCCGTGCTCGTCGCAGCGGTTGTGCGCGTGGTCGAGCGCGTCGCACAGCTGCCTGGCGAGGTTGAGCGTCACCGGCTGGGGCACCGAGCCGACCGTCAGCGCGCAGTGCTCGACCAGCTGCTTGAGCGTCGGGCCGCGCACGTACTCCATCGCGATGAAGTAGGTGCCGAACACACGGCCCGAATCGAAGGTCGTGGCGATGTTCGGGTGATCGAGGCGTGTGAGCAGCCGCGCCTCGTCGAGGAACAGCGTCACCAGCTCGCGCTTGAGGGTGGGGAGCAGGCGCTTGAGCGCGACCTCGCGTACCGCGCCATTGCGCAGCGTCTGCTCGGCACGGTGCACCGTGGCCATGCCGCCCTGACCGAGCGACTCGTGGACGTCGTAGTCCCCGTAGCGTTCGGAAGCACCCACGGCGCGATTCTACGCCTCGATCGCGTCCGAGGATCACGGATCTCGACCGTGCTCCCTGTTCGCGCTTTGCTCAAGGAGCGTTCGGCGCGCCCGGAGTCGGAGTCGCGCAGATGATCCAGTCGGTCGCCGCCTGATCGGTATCGCTACCGTTCGGGCTGCGGCACAGCGTGCGCTCGGCCGACGACGAATCCGCCGTGGCGACGGCGAGCTCGGTCCCCTCGACAAGGGACGGCGGTGGAGCGAAGTCGGGGATGTTGGCCGAGGTGACCTGGCCCTCGTACGACAGGGCATCGAGGACCGTCTTGGTGACGGTATCGATCAGCGCGAGCCCGTCGGGTGCGCCGTTCTGGATCTGATCCTGGCTCCACACCGGATCGATGTGCTTCGCGCCGCTCGGGACGTCGACGTTCGGTCCCGAGATCACGAGGTACTCGCCGGCTCCGAGCGTCTGCGCCGACGACAGATCGATCGTGTCATATGGGTCGCCCGTCGAGCCGTTGACCAGCACCACCGCGAGACCGGCGAGCGACACCGACGAGCCCGTCGGGTTGAACAGCTCGATGTACTCGGCCGTGTCGATGCCGACGTTGTCGTAGTCGACCTCGTTGATCACCAGCTTGCCGTTGCCGCGCAGCACGAGCACGAAGTCTTTGATCGTCGGCGGGTTCTCGTTGTCGTTCGCGGACAGCGACAGCGTGTAGCGATCCTGCGCGCGCACCTGATCGTTCGTCGGGCACCACTCCCAGGACGCAGTGACGCCGTCGATCTGGCTCAGCGTCGCGCCCTCGATCAACATCGGTGCCTCGGTGATGTCGAGTTGCGCGGTGTCCGAATCCTCGACGACGATCTGCACCGTCGTGCACTCGCTCGGATCGATCACGGTGCCGCTGCCGAGTGGTCTCCGGAAGATCGGTACGGCGCCGATCGCAGAGCGCACGTCGATCTGGATCGTCTCGGTCACGGTGTTCGCGCCATCGCTCGCCGTGAAGTCGAATGCGTGAACGCCGAGGTCGTCGGCGAGGGGCGTCCACCGAAACACACCGGCGCCGCTCGGATCCTGCGTCAGCATCCCGCGGCCCTGCAGCGAGATGTCGGCCTTGACGCCGTAGGTGAGCTGATCACCGTCGGGGTCCGAGCCGTTGATCGAGACCACCAGCTCGTTACCCACTGTCGCGACCTGATCCGCGAGCCCGCTGATCACGGGCGGGCCGCCTCCTCCACAACCGAGGAGCCCTAGACCAAGTAACGCGCGACGCACGCGCTGATGATAAGGGGGTCTGTCCCTGGATGGTTAACTTCCGCTTGGTAACCGTGCGGGATTGCACGATCGAATGGGGTCGATCGGAGCGAATACCGTGACGAATTGCTCTTTGAATCTAACTCGTGAGGACCGTCCCCATCCGAGTGAGCAAACTCGATGGGTTCGACACCGGAAGTTAAGGATCTGAGGCCAGTCCCTAATCTGGCGTGGTCAGGGCTTCGGTCTTCACGTCGAGGCTGAACCGGTCCTTTGCCACCTGGCGGATCGCGGTCGCGAAGTTCGGGTTGTCGCGCAGGATCCGGCTGAAGTCCGCCTTGTCGAGCCGGTAGAGGTCGGTCTGGATCTTCGCGCGCACCGTCGCGTTGCGTGGCGCACTCAGCAGCACGCCGACCTCGCCGAACACGTCACCGTCGGTCAGGACCTTGATCACCTTGCCGGCGTCGTCGAGCACCTCGACCTCACCCTGCTCGATGATGAACATCTCGCGCCCGAGCTCGCCCTTCTTGAGCAGCACCTCGCCGCCGTACGCCTGCCGCGGCTCGAGGGCCATGATCACCTGATCGAGGAAGACCGGATCGCCGTCCTTGAACAGCTGCGATTGCTTGAGCACGTCCTCGGTGACGACCTCGTGCCAGCGACGACCATCCTTCGCGATCAGCTCGGCGGCGGCCTTGGGACCCCACGTCGACCGGATGTAGTTCGGGAAGTCGTCGGCGGGCGTCGCGGCCCAGTAATCGAGGATCGGCTGCGCGACCTCCCATGCGGCGACGACGAGATCGCCGCGTGAGAACAGCGTGGCGTCGCCGCGCGAGCACGAGTAGATCATCACCTCGTAACCTGTGTAGCGCGAGGCGCGGAACGCTTCGCCGTAGCCGAACTTCATGTGCACCGGCTGGAGGCGCATCGTCGGACCGGGGATCTTGGCCTGGAACTGCACCTCGATGCCCTGGTACGGCTGGATGTGGAACACGATGCGGTTCGACGCGAGGGACGGGACCGGCGTGCCCTTGAAGATCACCGCGGGAGCCTTCTTGAACTCGACGACGATCTCGGTGCCGCGCTTCCACAGCCCCTTGCCGGAGCGCAGATAGATCGGCACCCCTTCCCAGCGCCAGTTATCGATCGCGAACCGCGCCGCCGCGTACGTCTCCGTCTTCGACTCCGGGTTGACATCCTTCTCCTGGCGATAGCCGGGCTTGCTCAACGACGGGCCGTACTGGCCGCGCACGACGTAGCGCTCGACTTCCTCGGGCGTGTAGCGCCGCACCGCCTGCAGCAGCTTCGACTTCTCGTTGCGGATCGAGTCGGGCTCGAACGAGCTGGGGACCTCCATGCACAGATACGACAGCATCTGGAACATGTGGTTCTGCATCATGTCGCGGAGCACGCCGGAGCCGTCGTAGTAGCCGCCGCGACCCTCGACATCAACCGCCTCGGAGACGTTGAACTGGATGTTGTCGATGTAGTTCTTGTTCCACAGCGGCTCGAACATGCCGTTGGAGAACCGGAACGCGAGGAGGTTCTGGACCGTCTCCTTGCCGAGGTAGTGATCGACGCGGAAGATCTGATCCTCGGCCCAGTTCGAGAGCACTTCCTGGTTGAGCTTGAGCGCGCTCTCGAGCGAGGTGCCGAACGGCTTCTCGACGATGATCCGCTTCCAGCCAGCGCCCTCCTTCAAGCCGTTGGCGGCGAGGTTGTCGCAGATCGCACCGAAGAACTTCGGCGCGACGGCGAAGTAGAACAGCCGATTGCCCTGACAGTGGAACTTGTCGTCGAGCGTGGCGACCTTGGTCTTGATCACGTCGAAGCACTTGGCCTCGAGGAAGCTGCCCTGGACGTAGTGGAAGCGGACGACCAGCTTGTCCCACGCCGCCTGATCGAACTCCTTGCGGGTGTGGAACTTCTTGATCTCGACGGTGAGGTAGTCGCGAAATGACTCGTCGGTCATCGCGGTGTTCGCGGTGCCAACGACCGCGAAGTTGTCGTTGAGAAGACCGTCGCAAGCCAGGTTGTACAGCGCCGGGACGAGCAACCGCTTCGTGAGATCGCCGGAGGCGCCGAAGATCACCATCACACAGGGATTGCTGGGTGCGGAGACATCCGGATCGGCGCTGGGCGAACGTAGAACCTGGGTTGGATCGGGCATGCCCATCGACTTTCGTCGGAAACCCCACCCCGGGCAAGGTGTTGCACCGACTCCCGTGTGCAACCCAAGCTCCGACCACGAGTCGTTGTCTATGACTCATGCGCTCGGTGGTCCTGGTGTTGTTGCTGTGCGGTGTCGCAACCGCGGACACCCGCAAGGCTGACGTCCCCGCGAAGCTCCATGCCTACTACGGCACCTCCGCCGGCTACGCGAAGGTGCAGCGCGACGTGATGGACTGGCACAAGACCACGCGCAACGGCTGTGTCGCGTTCGCGTCGACGGCGCTCCGTCACATCGGCATCGAGATCCCGTTCGACGTCCGCAAGGACGGCTTCTCGGTGTCGCGCATCACCCGCGCGTTCTCGCGGTATCTGTCCGAGGACCTCGGCTGGGAGCGGATCGAGTCACCGGATGCACTGAAGGTCGGCGACGTGGTGTTCACCGTCGACGCCCCGTGCTGCCCGGGCTATCCGGCGCACGTCATGGTGTTCGACGGCTGGCTCGACACCAAGCACACGGCCGGACGGTTCGTCGACAACCAGGGATTTCGCGTCGCGCGGGCGATGGCCGGCAATTCGAAGCGGGACGTCGATGGCTTCGGATATGCGCTGCGTCCTCGTCTAGAATGATCGAATGAGCGATGGACCGGGTGTCGAGGTCGCGAGCGCGAAGCAGCCGGCCGGCGACCAGGAACAGGACCAAACCGCCGAGACCGGTGGGACTAAGACCACGTTCTCGGGCGCGGGTGTAAAGCCGCCCGTCGCACCCACGAACAAGACGGCCGCACCATCGGCGTCCGATCAGGCGTTCGGTGGCTCCGAGCCCGAAACAGGGGATCCGCAGACGCGCTTCCGCACCGCAGTGACCAAGGGCGGACCTGCCGCGATCACGATCGCCGGCGACGCACCGGCCGTGATCGGTGCGCTGCTGACGAAGGAGCCCGCGCTCGCCGCGAAGTACTTCGAGCTCGTCGCAGCGAATCGATCTAACGCGCATCGCGAGCCGCTACGCGCACTGTTCCTCCACCTGATCACTGCCGACAAGAAGAAGCTGTTCGCCGCCCAGTTCGGGTTCTCGATCGTCGAGACCAAACCGAACCAGCGCGGGGAAGGTGAGTTCAAGCCGGATCAGATCGACAAGATGTACGAGGCCGCGCAGCTGCTGCCGCCGTCGCACATGATCGGCAACCCCAAGTTCAAGAAGCTCGAGGCCGGCGACTCGGCGACGTTCCATGACAAGCAAGACCTGATCGAGATGCCGTCGTACGAGCAGGCGAGCAGTGGGAACATGGAGGCCACCTATCGCTCGGCGTTCTGCCACGAGGTTGGCCACGCGGTGGACTTCGCGCTGGGTGCCAAGACCAACGCGCTGCGCAGCGAGTTCGGCTGGACCGTGGTCAACGAGCGCGAGGACAACGCGAACCTGGCAGTCCACCTCGAACGGCTCGGGGTGTTAGGGCCAGGCCTCGAAGCACAAGAGCGGCTCGATCTCGCGGAAGCGATGGGTGGAGCAGTCAGCGGCGGCGACGACTACATGATCATCCACCTGACCCACTTCAAGGGTTACGACAAGGCGAAGGCAGCGGCGCTGATCGCCCGGGGTGTGACGCCACTGTGGAAAGAGCGTCGCGACGCGTTCTTCGATGAGGGGATCACGCTCGGCGACCAGCACTACTTCGCTCGCGGGTTCGGCAATGGTGGATGGGCGTACAGCGTCAACAAGGCGACCCTCGACGCGGCACCACCGAAGGGGCAGGTCAGCCACTACGAGTGGTTCGCCGAGTGGTACGCGAAGTACTACACGACGCCGGATCACGGCGGGATGCCTGACCGGTTGAGCCAGTTCTTCCGCGACGAGGTCGATCCATTCAACCAGCAGCGCTCGGCAACGGGAGCGGCGAACACGACCGAGGGTACCGGCGGAGAGACGCCGCGGTTCGGTTAAGCCGCGCGAACCCAGCTGACGAACGGTCCTTCGAACAACTTATCGAGGCGTGCTGGATCGGCGCTCGCGACGACCTCGTCGTATTGAGTACGTGGCATCGCGTGGCGGTCGGCCGAGTCGACGGCGAATACCAGCTCGTCGGTGGCGGAGACCAGGTGGATCGTCGTGGGTGTCGTGCCGAGCTCGAACACCAACGAGAGCTTCGCGAGCTCGACCACCCGATCGTCGAGGCCAGCATCCCATGCGCGCAGCTTGTCAGCGAGACCGGCAAGCCCGTACACCAGACGAACCCGCGGCGCTCCAACGATCCCGAGCGCACGCGCCTGCGCGATCCCATCCGTGAAGATCGCGGTGGTGCCGAGCGCATGAACGGACCAGCTCGTGGCCTCGGAGACAGGACGAACCTCGACGAACTGCCCGCGCGGGAAGTCCGACAGCAGCATGCGACCATCGAGCTGCGCGACATGTCCGCACGCGCCGCAGGTCACGCGATGGAACGAGCCGTCGAGGATCTGGTCTCGCGCAGCGGGGTGGCGCTGCATGTTGATCGTGGCGGCACGCTGCGCGGTGATCGGCGCCTCGCAGCGCTTGCAGACCAGCTGCTCGGTGACCCAGTTCGACAACGCGCCGCGACGATACCAAACCGGGTTGCCGCTGGGTCGGGTTCGTGTGACAACGCCCGCGTTGCCTCAGCGTGATTCCCGCCCGAACTTGCTAGCCGATTGCTTCGCAGCCAATCGCCGATGGCAAGAAGCGCGCATCGCCGAGGATCCGCGCTTCTTCGAGAGGCTCGAGCAGATCCAGACGCCGGACCTGCTGTGGATCGGGTGCTCGGATAGCCGGCTGCCGCCCGACCAGATCACCGGCCGCATGCCGGGCGAGCTGTTCGTCCATCGCAACGTGGCGAACGTCGTCGAGCACACGGATGTCAATTGTCTGTCCGTGCTGCAGTACGCGGTGGACGTGCTCAAGGTGAAGCACGTGATCGTCTGCGGGCACTACGGTTGTGGTGGCATCCACGCGGCGATGTCTCCGCAACCGCTGGGCCTGATCGACAACTGGCTTCGTCACGTCCGGGACGTCCACCTGTGGAACCGCGAGGAGCTTCAGGCGATCGAGGACTTCGGCGAGCGCGCGAATCGGCTCGCCGAGCTCAACGTCGAGTCGCAGGTCGCGAACGTCTGCCACACCACGATCGTGCAGGACGCGTGGTCGCGCGGGCAGAGCCTGACGATCCACGGCTGGATCTACTCGCTGCGCGACGGCCTGCTGCGCGATCTCGACATGACGATCGAATCGGCAGATCAGCTCCCACCCGAATACCGGCTGTTCTTCTAACCCCGAATACAATCGACCGAATGAGCGCGACAGCGCGAACTCTGGGGTTAGTCGACCTGAGCGCAACTCAATCGTTCAAAACCTCTGTGGCCGAGTACTAGCCCGAGCACGGCGAGCTGGTCAGCGACGTGTAAGCTGAGGCATCCCCGCCGATAGCCCAAAGGACCAGGCCCTGGCATGGCTGGAGACGATCGGCCAGGACACGGTCGCGACGATCGAGAACCACCCGAGCGCGACGATCGTGCCGGGGCCATCGCCGTCTACCAATGGTGGGCGCGCCCTCGCGAACCTCGAGGCCCTGATCGAGGATATCCATCGCGTCGAGCTCGGGGCGCTGATCGGTGAAGGCGGGATGGGGCTCGTCCACAGCGGTGAGCAAGTCGCGCTCGGACGCGCCGTCGCGGTCAAGACGCTGAAGGCCGACAAACGCAACCCGGGTGCCGCGCTCGACCTGCTGCGCGAGGCGTGGGTCACCGGTGCGCTCGAGCACCCGAACATCGTCCCGGTCCACGCGCTCGAGCTCGACGGCGACGGGATCCCGTCGATCGTGATGAAGAAGATCGCGGGCGTCGAGTGGAGTGCGTTGATCGTCGACGCGGAGGAGGTGGCGCGGCGGTTCGGAGCCAAGGATCTGCTCGCGTGGAACCTCGAGATCTTGATGCGCGTGCTCGACGCGCTGCGGTTCGCGCACAGCCTCGGCATCATCCATCGCGATCTCAAGCCGGCGAACGTGATGGTCGGTGACTTCGGCGAGGTCTACCTGCTCGACTGGGGCATCGCGGTCAGCATGCGCGACGACGGCAGCGGCAGGTTTCCGCTTGCCGAGCACGCGACGCAACTCGCCGGCACCCCGTCGTACATGGCACCCGAAATGCTTGGCCGCGAGGATGGCGTGGGCGTCACCGAGCGCACCGACGTCTACCTCGCGGGCGCGGTGCTCTGCGAAGTCATCTCCGGCAAGCCACCACACGTGGGCAGCAACATGTACGCGGTGATCGCGAGTGTGATCGCATCGCGTCCCGAGCTGCCGGCGTCGGCGCCGCCCGAGCTGGCGCGGATCTGTGCGCGGGCGATGCAGCTCGATCCGGAGCAGCGGTTCACCTCCGTCGACGAGCTGCAGCGTGCGCTGCGTGACTACCTCGGTCACCGGTTGTCGGACGTGATCGCGATGCGCGCGAAGGAACGGCTCTCCGAGCTCGTCGATCTCCTCGCAGGGCCGGAGCCGCCGCGCGACGAGATCTATCGAATGTTCGGCGCGTGTCGCAGCGGCTTTCGCGATGCGCTCTCGGTGTGGAGCGGCAACGAGACCGCGAGCCGTGGGCTGATCGATGCCACCGTCGTGGTCGCGAAGTACGAGCTCGCGCATGACCGTCCGCAAGCCGCGGTCGCGTTGCTCGGCGAGCTGCCGGACCCCCATCCACTCCTCGACACCGCTCACGACGAAGCGGCGAAGCACTCGCAGCGGATGGCCCAGCTCGAGACGCTCGGCCGCGATCTCGACAAGCGGATCGGTACGCGCACGCGCTCGGCACTGACGCTCGTGTTCGGCGTCGCCTTCACGATCCTGCCGGTGGCGATCTGGCGGATCCCGATGTTCTACGAGTCGTCGCATGCAGCGCATGCGGCATGGGCGATCGGCATGGGAGCGATGATCGCGGTTGCAGCGTGGTGGGCGCGCGAGAGCGTGACGGCGACGGTGTTCAATCGCCGGATCCTCGGCACGTTCCTGTTCATGTTTGTCATCCAGGCGCTGATCGCGATCGGTGGCGCGCTCGGGGATCGTCCGCCGACTGACAACTACACCTGGAACCTGCTGCTCTACACGATGATCTCCGGGATGATGGCGATCACGGTCGAACCGTTCTTGTGGCCGGCGGTGCCGATCTACATCGCC
The DNA here is from genome assembly GCA_038325805.1 of Haliangiales bacterium. Classification (GTDB taxonomy): domain Bacteria; phylum Myxococcota_A; class Polyangia; order Haliangiales; family Haliangiaceae; genus JABFXX01. The sequence continues at coordinate 35,133 of JBBQJJ010000006.1, read as the reverse complement.
ACCTATCTGGTCGCGCGACGGTTTCCGGACCTCGCGCTCCCGTTAGCGAGCGTCCCGAACCTGGCGATGACGCTGCTCGCAGCCTATCGTTGGCGACCCCGCCGGCCCCGCTAGGAATTCAACAGGTTGCACGCCGGTTGTAAGGGTTCCTTCCGTCACGACCTCCACCCACGATGACGCTCTGTTGCTGCGCAGATTGGATCGGTGACCTCGCCCGTACACAGGCGGGCCGCCTCGCGCAGGTCGTGCGCCGCGAGGGGATCACGGGGGCCGACGTGCTCGACATCATCCAGGATGCGTTCGGCACGTTGATCGAGCGCGCCGACTTCGAGGCGCTGCGCGATCGGCCCCAGGATGCCGCGAATGTCGTCGCGGCGATCGCGCGCAACGCGGCTCGCAACGCACGTCGCAAGCATCATCGCGCGAAGCTGCACGAAGAGATCGAGGAAGTCGACGGGCTCGCGAGCGGTTGGACGCCGGCGGAGATCGTCGAACGCGCCGAGCAGACCGCGCAGCTCGCAGGCTGCATGCAACGGCTCGGCGATCTGCATCGCAGCGTGGTGACGCTACGCGTGCTCGAGGAGCTATCCGGTGCCGAAGCTGCGGCGCAGCTCGGGTTGACGGTCGGGCATGTCGCCGTCCTCCTGCATCGCGCACGCGCCGAGCTGTCGGCGTGCATGCTTGCTACGGGGTAGCGATCGCGGAGTCACCGGCGATCGCGCGATCGAGGATCCCGACGACGAAGCTCTTGTTCCGCGCCCCGACCACGCGCCCGACCTCGCGGCCATCGCGCAACAACACGAGGGTGGGCATCGCACGCACCCCGTACTGCGCGGCGACCTCGGGCTCGGCATCGCAGTCGATCGAGTACATCCGGACGTGGGCTTGGTACTCGTCGGCGAGCGCCTCGAGCATCGGCAGCATCACGCGGCACGGTGCGCAACGCTCGGCGCCAAAGTCGAGGAGGGCGATGCCGGGTGGGAGATGTGCAGGATCGAAAGGAGTCAGGTGCGCCATACCTGGAGATGTCGCGCCCGCGCGAAACCTTACAAAGCGTTTGGGGAGCGCCCGAACCTCACAGCGGCCTCTCGAGCAACGGTGCGCACGTCGACACGCCGGCACCGACGATGCGGTGCGAGCTGTTGGTCACCGCGAGCTCCTGCTTACCGGTCTTGCGATGGATCGCGTGGACCTCGTTCTTGCCCTCGAACGTCACGAACACGTAGAACACGTCGCCCCAGAAGGCGAAGGCCCACGCACCGACGTGCCCCGTGCCAGCGGGGAGGTTCCAGCGCTGGCCGATCACGCTCCCTCGTCGATCGATCTCTTGCACGTAGCCGCGATCCGTCTCCGTCGGGAAGTAGCCGTAGAGCCGACCCTCGGAGGTGCCGGTCAGCTCGGGTTGATATCCGCGCGGGGCAGCGAGCTGGCCCTGCGAGACCCATCGCGTCGGGAACGCGCTGGTGTCGATCGTCGCGAGGTCGTTGCCGCCGTACTCGACGACGTAGAGCTTCTCGGTCGATGCCTTCGGCCCGTCGGTGACGAAGCCCATCCCGAACTTCTTGGTCGGTGCGCCGTCCGGTGCTGCCGCCTGCGAGAAGCAATGCGCGTCGAGGAGCGATGCCTGATAGAGAACACCGCTGTCGTAGCCAACCCACGCGATGCCCGTGCGATCGACAGCCATCGAGTTCGGCCCGTCGGTGCGATCGCAGGACAGCCTTCCGATCGGTTTGAACGGATCGGCAGGCAACCGCCTCGGGTCGAAGCTGAGCAGGGTCCGGTTGTCGGCGTCGACGACGTAGATCAGCTCGACGTCGTTCGCACCGCAGGTCTCGACGCACGCACCTGCTCGGCAGCCGCCGCGGCACGACGTGATCTTCCGGCGGTCGACACCGTCCTCACACATCATCACGTCATCGCCGCTGCACGTGGTCGAGCCGCGCTTGCACTGCGGTTTGGCAGACGTGTCGGGCGAATTCTCGGCGGGCTGCGCCGGCGGATCCTGCTGACCGCGTTCTGCGTTGCCACACGCAACCAACAAGATCCAGATCGCCGCTCTCACGGCCGCGACTATATCAGTCGGGAACCGCGAGACCGCCCAGCGCGCCGAGTCCCGCCCCGATCGCTGGACCGAACTGCTCGCCGAAGTTGCCGCCCTTGCGCGCACCGACCCCGGCGCCGATCACGCCGCCGATCCGGCCATGCTCCTGCTTGCCGATCTGCCGGCCGGCCTCGCGACCGATCGTGGTCCCGACATCGCGACCGTGTTGCTGGCCGAGGTTCCAGCCGGCCATGCCGCCGCGAGCCGCGTTGATCAGGCCACCGCCGGTGACGGTGGAGAGGTCTTCAATGGTCTTCATGATGATGGAGGCTCTCGCAACCGTGATGCCGAGGGCCCGCGCACGAGGTGTCGCGTAGTTGACCGTGGGGCAACGCGATCGCCGGTAGACAACCTGCAACCCCGAGCGAGCGTTGCCGGGCTTTGCCCCGTCGCCATCGAGGCGAGTCGCGCACGCTTGGGACATGGGCTTGCGGTTCGTAGGACTCGTGCTGCTTGCCCTGTTCAGTTCTCGAGCCCACGCAGATCGGGTGCGCCTTCGCGTCGGCACCCTCGCCGTCGACGGGAGTCGCTACATGGCCGACATCCTGGCGATGTCGAAGGAGATCGAGCTGCGCACGAAACGTACGGTGCGTCTCGACTGGGTCACGGGCGGTCAACTCGGCGACGACCGCGCGATGGCGAGGCAGATCCGCGACGGCTCGCTCGACGGTGGCGGACTGTCGGAGACCGGGTTGATCGAGCTCGTGCCGGAGATGACCGCCTGGCAGTATCCGGGACTGTTTCGCGACTACGCCGATGTCGACCGCGCGACCGCGTCCCTCGATGCTCGGATCCGCGAGCGCTTCGAGACGACCAAGATCGTGTTCGCGATGTGGGCGGACCTCGGGTTCGCGAATCTGTTCTCGACCCAGCCGATCGAAAATCTCCGCGAGCTCCTCGGCCGCGCGACGCTCTCCACGCCGCTCGATCAAACGCTCGTCGAGGCGATCACACAACGCCGCACGACGGCGTGGGCCTTGCCGCCGCTCTACCAGCTCGTGATCGGAGCCCATCGCGCGAAGGTGATGACGGAGCTCCGCTATCGCTACGTCGTCGGAGGGCTCGTGCTGAGCACCGCCGCGTGGGCGAAGCTGACTCCCGCACAACACCAGATCGTCCTCGACACCTGTCGCGAGTACGAGCCGAAGCTGCGTGCGAGCTGGCGTGCCGAGACCGAGCGAGGCGTCGCCGCCCTGAGCAAGGCGGGCGTCCAGATCCGCAGGTTCTCCGCCGCCGAGACCACGGCGTTCTTCGACGCAGCCGCAGCGTCGAAGGGCGGGGCGCTGGTCACCGCGATCCGCGCGTCACTTGCCCGGTAGCATCACCGCCTGGAACATCTTCTTGCGGCTGAGGTACTTCGTCGCTGCTGCCTTGACGTTCGCCGGGGTCATCCGATCGAGGACCGGCTTGGGATCGAGCACCGTGTTCGGATCGTCGCCGTACCACGCCGCGCGACCGAGCCAGTCGACCCAGTAGCGGTTCGTCTTCATCGTGACCTCGCGGTCGCGGACGAAGTTCTGTTTGACCTTCTCCAGATAGTCGGTCGCGATGCCGTTCTTCGCGATCGCGTCGAGCTCGGCGAACGCCGCGTTGATCAGCTTGTCGACGGCATTCGGCGCGCAGCCGAACACGATCGAGAACGTGCGTTCCTGCTTCGGCGAGCGGTTGAGACGGCCGTTCGCACCGACGCCGTAGACGCCGCCGAGATCCTCGCGCAGCACCTCGCGCAACCGGATCGAGGCGATCGAGCTGAGGATGAACATGTCGCGCTCGTTGTCCCTGCTCCACTTCTCGTCGCCGTGGATCACGATCTGGACACGCGCCTTGTCCTGGTCCTGGCCGAGGTTCCACGTCTGCTTCGAGATACCGGCGACGCGCTTCGCACCGTTGTCCGTCTCCTTCTCGCGCTTCGCATTGCCCGGCAGGCTGCCGAGGTATGCCTCGACGAGCGGCTTCAACTTGTCGAGCTCGACGACCCCGGCGATCACGAACGTGAAGTCGGCCGCGTTGCTGAACCGCTCGCGGTAGAAGCCGAGCGCCGTGTCGAGGTTGACCGCCTTGATGTCGGCGGGCTCGGGGAGCCGATGGCGCGGATGCTTCTGCCACAGCGCGTCCGTGTAGCGCTTCTGGAACTGGAAGTCGGGCGACGCGGCCTGCTTGGTCAGCGCGTCGATCTGGTTGGTCTTCCAGACCGTGAAGGCCTGCTCGTCCTTGCGCGGCTGGCTCATCCGCAAGTGGATCAGCTGCAGGATCGTCTCGAGGTCGCGCGCCGAACCCGAGCCCTCGATCGCTTCGCTGGTGTCATCGATGTCCGTGCCGACAGCGACGCGCTTGCCAGCGAGTGCCTTGTTGAGCGCCTCCGCATCGAGTGCACCGACGCCGCTCAGGCCGACGATCTCGTCCGCGACGACGGCAGACACGTAGTCCTTATCCTTCACCGTGTTGAAGCCGCCCGGCGAGAAGCCGCGCACGATCACGTGATCCTTCTCGTAGTCCGTCGGCTTGACGATCACGCGCACGCCGTTCGACAGCGTCCACTCGGTGGTGCCGAGCTTGTCGTTCTTGGTCTCCTTCGCCACCGTGCCGGGCCAGGCGGGGTCGTCCATCAGCTTCGCGGCGACCACGACGTCCTTCCACGGCTCGAGCTTCTCCTTGGAGACGTCGTCGATGATCTTGAGCACCTTGGCCTTGTCGGGCATCGGCTTGCCTTCGGGACCGATGATCGCCATCACGCGGTTCTCGGCGCCGCCGAATGCCTTCGCCGTCGCGTTGATCTCGGCGAGCGTGATCGTGGGAAGCACCTGGAGGCCCATCTCCTTCTCCTTGTCGGGCCCGGCGACGTACTCCTGCTTGAGGAAGTGATTGACCAGCTCCGTCGCGTAGTCCTTGCCCTCGCGCGTCGGCGCCTCGATCGCGATCTGCTCGAGGGCGCGGGTCACGACGACCCGCGCACGGTCGAGCTCGGACTGCGTGAAGCCGTGCTTCTCGATCCGTTGGCTCTCGGCGAACAGGCTCTTCAGCGCGGGCTCGGTGTCATCGCCTTTGACCAGCGCGAACCGCACGAGCATGTCGGCCTCGCGGACGAGGGGCGGGATGATCACCGCGGCCTGCGCGAACGGCGCATCCGGCTTGCGACCGATCGACTGCATCCGCTCGTTGATCAACTGCTGGTAGAGCTGCTCGATCAGGATCCGGCGGTGGTCGGCCGACGACGCCGTCGCACGACGCGCCACCATGTTGCCGACCGCGACCACCGTCACCGGCAGCTCCTTGTCGGTGAGGATCGCGATCCGCGTGCCGGAGGCTTCGGGCACACCCGCTGCCGGGCGCGGGCGGGGCTTCTCGGCCTTGGGCAGGTCGCCGAACTTCGCGATGATCTGCTTCTCGATCTCGCCGGCATCCGCGAAGTCACCGACGGCGATCACCGCCATCAGGTCGGGCCGATACCAATCCTTGTAGAACTTGTACAGCGTGTCGCGCGGGGCGTTCTGGAGGATCTCCGGCTTGCCGATCGGTAGCCGGGTCGCGTACTTCGAGGTGCCGAAGATCACCGGGAACAGCTTGTCGAGCAGGCGCGATTGCACGCCGCGCCCGAGCCGCCACTCCTCCATCACCACGCCCCGCTCCTTGTCGACCTCGGCGGGATCGAAGGTCACGTCGCCGGCCCAGTCGCGCAGGATGTCGAAGCCCTTGCCGAGCACCGCGGCGTCGTCGGTCGGAACCTGGAGCTCGTAGACCGTCTCGTCGAACGCAGTGTGTGCGTTGAGATCGGCGCCGAACTTGATGCCGACCGATTCGATGAACTGCACGATCGCCTGCTTCGGGAAGCGCTTCGTCCCGTTGAACGCCATGTGCTCGACGAAGTGCGCGAGGCCGCGCTGATCTTCATCCTCTTGCACCGCACCCGCGTTGACCGCGAGGTGGAGGTGCGCGCGCTTCTCCGGCTTGCCGTGCTGGAGCACGTAGTAGGTGAGCCCGTTCGGCAGCACGCCGCGTTTGACCTTCGGCCAGAACGGCAGCTCCGGTCCGGTGACGGGCGGCTTGCCCGCATCGGTCAGTGGGTTGGTCTGCGATCCTCCACCCGGTGGGGTGGCAGGAGTCGCCTTGGGGCCGCACGCCGCGGCCGCGACGAGGAACGCGATCAAAAGCCTCAGCATCGGGCGCAGCTTGCCACGACGCGGGCGGTGCTCCAGCGGAATCAGCGGCTTTCGAGCTGGGCGAGCCGGGTCCGCAGGGCGGCGCGTTCTTCGGCGATCTCTTGATCGCTGCGGAACCCGAGCCGGCGGAACACGGGCATCGGCGGGCACCACCGTTTCACGGCATGGACCGCGAGGAAGCCCATCTGGGTGGCGAACAACGCAGCCCAGCCGCCGAACTTGCGGTGCTTGTAGAAGCTGCGCATCGCGAGCGTCGAGCTGACCGATCCGAGCACCGCAAAGTTCAGCATCAACGCGCGATCGACGTCCCACTCGCGGTCGAGCTCGTCGAGACGTGCGCGAATCTTTGTCGGAGAATCCTCGACAGCGTCGATCGCGTCGCGAGTCTTCTGATCGATGCGCTTGTTCGATCCACGCATGGTGTGGCGGCGGATGTCGTCGTGGGCGGGAGCCTTCCAGCTGCTGAGCTCTTGCATGCCGTGTTCGCCTTCAAGTCTCGGGCCTCGAACTTGCGTAGCTTCCAGCCATGAAGCCCCCCCTCGTCGTCGCCATCACCGGAGCGAGCTCGGGAATCGGCCGCGCCACCGCGCGCAGGTTCGCTGTGGAGCGGGCGCACGTTGCCTTGCTCGCCCGTGGCTCCGAGGCACTGTCAGCCACGGCGCGCGAGGTCGTGGCGCTGGGAGGCCGCGCGTTGGTGCTCCCGGTCGATGTCGCCGAGGCCGAGGAAGTCAACGCGGCCGTGTTGCGCATCGAATGCGATTTCGGGCCGCTCGATGTCTGGATCAACAATGCGACGACCACGGTGTTCGGCCGCGCGGATCAAGTGTCCTCGGACGAGCTCCGCCGCGTCACCGACGTCGCGTATCACGGCTACGTGTTCGGCACGCTCGCGGCCCTACGCGTGATGCGCCCGCGGGGGCGAGGCACGATCGTCCAGGTCGGCTCGGCACTCGCGTATCGCGGTCGACCCTTGGAGGCGGCACAGAGCGCGGCGAAGCATGCGGTTCGCGGGTTCACCCAGTCGCTGCGCGGCGAGCTGTCCCGCGACAACGTGAAGGTGTGTCTGACCGAGGTGCAGTTGCCGGCGGTCAACACGCCGCAGTACCGCTACGTCGAGAACAAGCTCGGTGTCGAGGCTCAACCGGTCGCGCCGATCTATCAACCCGAGCTCGCCGCCGAGGCGATCCACTTCGCCGCCACGCACGACCGCCGCGAGGTGTGGGTCGGCGGTTCGACGATCGCGTCGATCCTGTTCGGTCGCCGCGAGAAGACGGTGTTCGATCACGTGACCGCCGCGATCGCGCGCGACGGCGGGTCATCTGGCTTGTGGCAACCGGTGCCCGGCGATCACGGCGCCCACGGTCCGTACGAGTTTCGGGCACGCAACCGCGATCCCTTCGCACGGCTCGCGAGTTGGCTAGGTGCGGGTGGCATTCAAGCCCTCGGTGTGCTCGCCGCCGTCGCAGGTGTGGCTGCAACGACGCTGCTCGCCAGCGCGATCTTCCGTCGGGTTCGCGCCTGAGCTCGCCCGCGTTGTACCCACACGACGGCAACCCTCGCCGTGTTGCATCGCGTGCGGGTTCCGGACGAGACTGCAGGACGTGGCGCGCCGGAAGCGAACACCGCGCAGGGAACGTCGCGCGAAGGTCGCCCGGCACGTTGCCAACAAGTCACGTCCCGTCGCGAAGCCGGCGCACGTTGGCAAGCCGGCGACGGAACGTCGACCGCAAGTCCGTGAATCGGCGGAGGCACGGGGGCTGCAATTCGATCTCTCGATGATCGACTGGCAGCGGGCCGCGCTGGTGTTCAGCGCGATCGCCGCGCTCGCGGTGTGGCCCTCGCCACGCAAGCCGCCTGTCGGGCGACCTCCACCGGCAGCCGTGGTCGCGACCGCGCCAACGATCGTCCAGCAGCCTCCGATGATCGCGGAGACCGCAGCTCCCACCGCACCCAAGCCGACCAACGTCCTCGCGGTGCGCGTGCTGTTCGAGGGCGTGGCGCGGCCGGGTGCCGAGGTCAACCTCTCGGACGGCAGTCGACCCACACTCGCGACCGCGACGGCCGATCGCGAAGGCGTCGCGCGGTTCGAGCAGCTGCAACCCGGCGCGTACGAAGTGTGGGCGAAGAGCGACGGCCTGGTCTCGAACCTCGCGCGGATCAGCGAGCTCGCGAAGGAGCCCGACGTCTCGCTCGTCCTGTCGCCCGCTTCGACCGTGAAGGGTGCGCTCGTCGCGGATGGTCAGGCGCCGGCGTCGGGAACCGTGACGCTGGTGCCGATCGATGTGGATCACGTCGTGCGGGTCGCGGAGGTCGATCGCGCCGGCAAGTTCTCGGTCGGCGGGTTGCCGTTCGGCAAGTGGCGCGCCTTCGGAGCCGCGGCGGGGCACGTCCAGGCCGCCGAGCAGATCCTCGACGCGAGCGGACCGAGCTCGGAGGTCGCCGTGCGAATGCTGCGCACCGGCGCGGTCTCCGGCGTGGTCGTCGACGGCAACGGTGCACCGGTCGCGAACGCGACGATCATCCTGCGTCGCCAGGGTGCGGGCATGGCACTCGAGGCGCAGAAGCTCGACACCCGGATCCGCTGGGTGCACCCACTCGCTGGTCGACGCGTGTTGCCGCCGGGCGAGCATCTGCGGTTCGGTGCGAGTCGCTCGGGCACGCGCCCGGCCGAGTGCGGGCAGGGGCACTGCGGCGTCGACATCGGCTCGACACGCGGCACCATCATCCACGCGGCCGCGGACGGCGAGATCGTGATCGCGCACCTCGAGAATAGCGGCGAGGCGGGGCGCGCGATCGCGATCGAGCACGGGCAGGGCGTGCGCACCTATTACATGCACATGGACGAGCTGCGACCCGGCATCGAGGCGGGTCAGCGGATCCGCGCCGGCGACGCTCTCGGCACCATGGGCGATACGGGGCTCGCGTTTGGTCCACACCTCCACTTCGCACTCACCCAGGAGCGCGGTGGCCGCACCTGGTACGTCGATCCGGAGCCGATCCTCGCGCACGCCGTCGTGCTCGCGCAGCCGCGCGCGCTCGACCCGATCGATGCGAAGGACGCGAAGCTGATCGCCTCGTTCCGGCGCGAGGCGGGCCCTGCCGTCGAGAGCGCGCGGAGCTTGTCGACGGATTCGGCGGGGCGCTATCGGCTCGACGGCATCGCCCCGGGCAACTACGTCGCGGTCGCGTTCTCCACGGCCCTGGCACCCGGCACCAGCGAGTAGTTCGCGATCCGCAGCGGCGTCGACACGCCGGAGATCCGGATCGCGATGCATCCCGGCGTGCTCGTCGAGGGTCGCGTCGTCGGACGAGAGGGTCCGATCGCGGGAGCCTTGGTCACGGCTGGTGCGGGCGGCGGCGAAGCCATCACGAAGATCGCGTCGACGCTGACCTCCGCACAGGGCGACTTCACGCTGCGCGCGCTCTCGGGTGGGATCACGCTGTCGGTCACGGCGCCGGGTCACGGCATCGTCGAACGATCGCTGTCACTCGGCGATGCGGGCCCGCGGCGACGCGAAGACTTCTCGCTCGTCGTCGAGAACGCGCAGCTGCGCGGCCAGGTGATCGCCGCCGATGGTGGACCGGCGGTGGGAGTCACGGTGCGCGTCGCCGAGGGTCCGACCAAGCGCTCGGTGATCACCGATCGCACCGGCAAGTTCACGATCGAGCGCGCGGCCGGAGGCACCTACGTGCTCGAGGTGTCGGGCGGCGATTACCCGGTAACGCGCACGACCGCGCAGAGCGATCGCTGGACGGAGATCCGGCTCGAGCGCGGCGGGTCGCTGCATGTCGATCTGCGCGATGCGTCGAGCTCCACGCCGATCGGTGGGATCCGGATCGAGGGCGATGGCCCGGGGAATCGAACCGCAGGCGCGACCACCGACGCGACCGGCATGGCGAACCTGCGCGGTCTCGCACCGGGCGAGTGGACGCTCAAGATCCGGGCGCGGGGCTTCACGGAGCTGACGAAGTCGGTCACCGTGCGCGCGGTACCGGATGACCTGCGCTTGACGCTCGCTCGCAGCGCCACGATCTCGGGCGTCGTCCGCGATCGCCGCGGCATCCGGATCCCGAACGTTCGCGTGTTCGTCGGCGAGCTCTCGACGACCACCGATGCCGGCGGCAACTTCAAGCTCACCGATGCACCGGCCGGCTCGTACTGGCTCGAGGCCGAGCTCGACGGCGTGCGCGGTGCGACGCAAGTGCGTCTCGATCCCGGCGGCGAGCGCCAGGCGATCGAGATCGAGCTCCCGCAATAGGGGTCACGCTCCACCCCTCCAACGTCGCGAAATAATTCGGCGTCTGGCGTGAAACGTACAAACCCATTGTCAGTCGCTGTCAGCACGCTGTCCGGTGATCGGACAACCCGACTAGCGGTGAAAGCCGCTGTGCGCGGGGTCGGAGAACGGGGCGTAGTCGATCGCCCACGGGAAGCCCGTCGCGAGCCCATTGCTCCACCGCACCGTCAGCGCCATCGGCACGACGCCGCGGTAGCGCGAGTCGCTCGGGAGATCGTTGTTGGTCGCTCCACCGGCGGAGAACACGGTGTGCATCTGCGCGCGACCGACGTCGAAGTTGGTGAGGAAGCCGCTGTCCACCTGCTCGTGACCTCGCACCATCGCGTAGCAGCCGATGCGATCCATGAACGCGCGGAACTGCTCGCGACCGAAGCTGAACCGCGTGCTCGCGCGCTGCAGATCGAGCGGCACGACATCGGTCTGTTCCGGATCGCTCCACATCATCTCGAACCGGATCACCGGATCGGCGAGCGATGACAGATCGTGGTAGCGCTCCGCGAGCGTCTCGTCGCGCGGGATGCCGCCGTGGACGAACAGCGTGCGCTCGAAGATCAGCGACGTGGGCATGTGCTCGAACAGGTGGCGATACGCGTCGAGGATGCCGGGTGGTGCGCGATCGGTGATCGCCGGCACGGCCTCGGCGGGGTTGACCGCGCTGACCACCTGCTCGCCGACGCGCACGAGGTACTCGTGGTTGCCGCGCAGCATGATCACGTGCTCGGGGAACATCGACTGCAGCTGCAGCGTCGCGCGCAGCACCCCCTCGAAGCCGAACTTGCCGCGATCCAGGTAATCGCCGAGCAGCACGAGCTTGATGTCGGGATGGTTCGCCGGATCGGCGCGATACGCGGTGACGCGCTCGAGGAAGCTCGCTTGCAGCAGCGCCGCCTTGAGGCAGCCGTAGCAGCCATGCAGATCGCCGAGCACGATCAGCTCGGTGGGGTGGTTCGGACGCATCACGTGGACGTGCCCGTCGAGCCAGCACGCACCGGGCGGTAGCTGATCGATCGCCGTGACGCCGATCAACCGGCCGTTGCCCACGGCACGCTGCTGCTCCCAGCTCGTGATGGTCTGGAAGATCAGCGCGTAGTCGCTGGCGAACTGCGACGCAGCCGAGGCGGCGTCGGCCGCGTAGTTGTGCTCGAGCGGATCGAGCACCGGATGGGACGTTGCGGGCAGGGGCAACGTCTGCGGCGCCTCGATGCGAAGCAGCTCGGGCGACGGATCCGTCGACGGGGCGGGCAGGCTCGGCGCGGCGTGGAAGTACGCGAGCAGCTCCTCGTGCAGGTCGCGCTCGCGCGGTGCGATCGTGCCGTCGGCTTGGGTGATCGCGCTCATCAGCTCGAGCGCGACGGACTGGTCCGCGGGCGTGAAGCTACGGAACACCGAGACGGCGCGTACCTTGAGCCGCGTCGCGACGTACGAGCCATCGTCCTGCGCGGTGACCTCGGAGGCGAGCGCGGCGATCTCCGATGTCAGGCGCGCGTATGCCTCGTCGATGTGCACCGCGGAGTCCGGCTGCATCTTGATCAGGTGATCGCAGTAGCGCCGGATCAGCGCCTGCTCCTCGTGGTGCAGCTGGCCATCGATGTAGCCGATCGTGAGCAGCAGATCGATCGCCGCGACGACGTTGGACTCGGGAGCAGCTTGCACGGTCACGCAGGTTATCGCGTTCACGGTGGTGGCGTGCGCTGCGCCGGTAGTGATGCGTCGGTGAGTGTCCGCATGAATTCGACGAGATCGGCTTGCTGGCGGTCGGATAGACCGAGCCGTTTCAACTCCGGATCCTTGGTGACGCCTTCCACCTCGCCGCCGGCGGCGTTGTAGAAGGCGACGACGTTCGCGAGCGTCTTGAACAGTCCGTCGTGCATGTACGGTGCGGTGAGTGCGACGTTGCGCAGCGTCGGCGTTCGAAACGCGCCGTATCCCACCTGGTCGCCCCTGATTCCGTCGAGCCTGCCGGTCCCTCGGTCGTTGCTGTAGGCGCCGTCGGCATTGAACGGGCTCGCGAGCAGCCCGGCTGCGTCGTCGACCCTGCCGGCATCCTTGGGTGGTACGAAGTCACCGAACTGCGCGACGGCGAGCGCGTGGAACTTGTTGTCGGTGAGCTGCGGTCCGGAGTGACAGACCTGGCAGTGCTCGAGGTAGAGCCGGTAGCCACGCTTCGCGGAGGCGCTGATCGCGTCGGCCTTGCCAGCGATGAAGCGATCGAAGGGAGCATCTCGACCCTCGAGCGTTCGCAGGTACGCGGCGATCGCCTTCGCGGCGTGGACGTAGAGACGATCGACGAATGCGCGATCGTCGGAGGTCATCCGATCCCACGACGATGCCTTCGGGCGGGCGGCCAGCGGGAAGCGCTCGAGGTCGAGCGTCTTCGGCAGTGCGTGACCGAACACGGCTTCGTAGTCCTCGCGATACTTGTCGACGAGCAAGCGCGCGACGTCGACGCGGGACCCGTTCATCACCTCGGCCTTCTCGATCACGACGGCCGACAGCGACCACTGCGAATCGAATCGGCCAGCCCAGTTCGCCCACGTGTAGTGCGCGGCGTTGACCAGCGGTGGCGAGTTGCGCGAGCCGCGACCGGTGCCGACCGACAGTTGTGGCGCATCGGCACGGCGATCGTCCATCGCGGTGCCGTCGTGGCAGGTGTGACACGAGACCTTGCCGCGCTCGCCGGCCTTGCCGTGCTCGCTGTCGATCAGCAGCGGTCCCGACAGCGCGGGATCGAAGAACAGCTTGTTCCCGAGCTTCGCGGCGGCCGGCGAATCCGCGTACTGGTTCGTCCGATCTGGTGGCAAGGGAACGCGCGACAGCGTTGCGAGCTGGCCGCGCTCGGCGGCGGTCAGCTCGTCGGGATCGACCGGGCGGACCTCTGGTTCGGGTGGTCGTTCGCGATCGCCACATGCGATCAGAAACACCACGAGCCAGGCGCGCACGCAGGAATCCTAGCTGGAAACCTGGCACGTGAATTGAGTGCAGGTAGGTTCGTGAGCGCACTCGTCCAGGAATGGCGGCAGTTTCGCAACGACCCGCCCGGCGAGCGGTTCGAGCACCACCACGATCGGATGAAAAAGACCGGTTCGCGGGCGGGCGCCGTCGCTCGCCTGCTCGCCGGCATCGTGCTGATCGCCGCCGGCATCGCCATGCTGTTCATCCCCGGGCCGGGGTTGATCGCGCTGCTGTTCGGCTTCGGTCTGATCAGCGGCCAGAGCAAGACGCTGGCGCGCGGCCTCGATCGGGTCGAGCCCGCGATCCGCCGCACCGGCAAGCGGGCGGTCCACACGTTCAAGCAGCTCTCGACGCCCGCGAGGATCACGCTCGTCGCGCTCGCCGCGCTACTCGGTGCGGGCGCCGCGTATCTCGCGTGGCGCTGGCTGTTCTAGCAGTCGCAGTCCTCGCATTCTCGAGACGCAGCCCCCTGGCGCGCATTACAGTCGTCGCTACATTCGGCCGATGTCGACGACGCTCGAAGAATCCCAGCCTGCTCCGCAGATCGCCGCGCAGCTGGTAGCGAACCACCGCGCGTTCCTCGCGTTCGTGGAGAAGCGGGTCGGCAATGCTGCCGTCGCCGAGGAGATCTTGCAGGACGCGTTCGTCAAGAGCCTCGACAAGCTCGAGCAGATCGAGGAGTCCGCGATCGGCTGGTTCTATCGAGTGCTGCGCAACGCGATCATCGATCACCACCGGCGACGCGCGGCTGCGGATCGCAAGCACGAGGCGCTGGCGCAGGAACCCGAGGAGCACGACGACGAGCTGCACGGCGCCGTCTGCGCGTGCGTCAGCCAGCTCGCCGCCACGCTCAAACCGGAGTACGCGAGCGCGTTGCAACGGATCGACGTCGATGGCATCGCGGTCAAGGACTACGCGAGCGAATCAGGGATCTCGCAGAGCAACGCTGGCGTCCGCGTGTTTCGCGCGCGCGAGGCACTGCGCAAGCAAGTCGCACGAGCGTGTGGTACCTGCGCCACGCACGGCTGTCTCGACTGCACGTGCTCAGCCAAGTGACGACGCGGGCTCGTGGGACCTCGTCGTCAGCTTCTCGAAGCCGATCGCGACGACCACACCGATCGCGTACGCGACGATGTCCCATGCGTCGAACGTCGAGCCCAGCAGCAGCGAGCCGGCGGCGTTATCGACCTTCCACCACGTCTGACCGAGCTCGATCGCGAGTGCGATCGCCATCGTGATCGTGGCGCGTACGCGCATGCCCGACTTCGAGACCAGCCCGACCAGCGCGTAGACCAGCATCGTCGCCGCGACGTCGCCGACGTGGCATCGGCGCGAACGACGTGTTCCTGCTCGATCACGTCTGCAATCGCGACTTCAACTGCATCCTGACGAACTTCATCTCGACCTCGAGCAAGTACAACGCGAACCTCGGCTTCATCTTCACGCAGCTCCGCAAGGTCTACGACGGTCCGTTGATCGCGCTGTCGATCTACAACCCGTACCCCACCGACACCACCGCGCAGTACGCGCTCGACAAGATCAACGAGATCCTCGTCGCGCAGACCCACGCACACGGCGGTGACGTCGCTGACGGCATGACCGCCTTCGCGGCTGCGGCCGAGGATCCGTGTGCCGGCGGCCTGCTGATCAAGATGCCCGACGGCACCTGCGACGTGCATCCGACGCCGAAAGGTGCTGCGGTGCTCGCCGGCGCGCTCGAAGCGATGATGCGGTGACGCTCCCCCCGCGCTAACCCCAGAGTGGCGAATGATGGGGAACGGGGTGGCTCGTCGTCGAGCCAAAAACTAGTTGGGTGGCGGGTAGTACGGACCGCCCTGCATCGGCGGTGGACCTCCCGGTGGTGGTTGCGGATCGCGACCCGCCCGCAACAGATACGCGACCTCCTTGCGGAGACTCACCAGCTCGTTCGCGACGTCGTAGCGACGGCCGCCGGGGAGCTTGCTCTGCCACTTTCGAAACGCCAGCAACGTCGCCGCCTCGATGTAGCGCTTCTTGTTGATCCGCGGATCGAGCCAGCCCGCCTTCCAGCGTTTGCGATGGAACGGGAGGATGTTGGCGTGCTCCATCGGGATGATGCCGACGGTGGCCTCTTCGCGAAGCTCCGCGGCGAGCATGCGGTGCTCGCGACCGAGGGAGATCATCGTCAGCGCGAATAGCGTCAACGCCGCGATCGGCACCAGCCCGAACCCGAGGTAGGCGACCTGCTCGTCTCCTTGCATCGCGCTCTGCACGAGCGCGGTGTTGAACGCCGCGTGTAGCGTCATCGCGAGTGCGAGTCCGACCAGTGGCGCGAGCAGCCACTGCTTGGTGCCCCCGCGATAGCGAAACCGCCCGAGGATCGCGCCGAACGTCGCCGTTGCCGCGCAGTGCATCAGCGCCGAGAACAGGCTGCGCAGGATGACGACCTGCTGCCACTGGTCCATGCCAGAGTCGGCGGAGTTGGTGAAGTAGAGAAAGTTCTCGGTCATCGCGAAGCCGAGACCGGAGGCGGCGCCGTAGATCAGACCATCGGTGGTGTTGTCGAAGTGCCGCGTGAGCAGCAGCAGGTAGACGAACAAGCCCTTCGCGGGTTCCTCGCAGAGCGGCGCCACGATGCTCGCGCCGAACGAGAAGTCGTTGCCCTTGCCCGCCGCCATGATCACGACGAGCGACAGGATGACCCCGAGGATGATCGCGCCGATCGCACCATAGAGGAACGTCAGCAGCACGAGCCACCACGGTTCGCGCTCGTAGCGATCGAACCGATAGATCACGAACAGATAGATCACGACAGGCAGCGTCGCCGCCAGCGCCGAAAAGCCGACCCCCACGTGGTCATCCGACATCGTGAACAGCATAACCGGAAGGCATGCGGCACACTGTGGCGTGCGCGTCTGGATGATCGTGGTGTTGCTCGCAGGGTGTCCGCGCCCGACCACGAGCACGCCGGAACCACACCCACCCACTGCGCCCGTCGTCGGCGAACCCACGCTCGAGATCGAAGCACCAGCACGCGGCACGTTCGTCGATGATGGCTCGGTGATCGTGCGCGGTCGCGTCCGCGATGATGATCTGGTGCGCATCGCGATCAACGGGGCAACGGTGCCCGTCGGTAGCGACGGGACGTTCACCGCGACGGTGCCGCTGCCGCGGGGGCTCGCGATCCTGGAGACCCACGCGATCGATGCCGCCGGCCATGACGTCCGTGATGTCCGCGCCGTGCTCGCCGGTCCGTTCGCGCCGAGCGATGGCACGGTGGCCGCTCCGATCGGCGCGCGCCTCGGACGAGCCGGTGTGACGGCGATCGGCAAGGCGCTCGCCGCGTCGGCGAAGACGCTCGACTTCAAGCAAGCCGCGCAGGCCTTGAACCCGATCTACGAGGAGCCCGGCTGCCTCGGCGCGCGCGTCGACATCGCGAGCGTCAGCGTCGGCGCAATCGAGGTCGGGCTGGTGCCCACCACGAACGCATTGGAGCTCGCGGTTCGGATCGATGCCATCGAGGTCAAGCTCGACGTCCACTACCGGGTGGCCTGTATCGGAGGCTCGACGTCGATGAGCGTGCGAACACGAGCACGCGTGACCTCGGAGCTGCGAGTCAACGCCGGTGCCGGCCGCATCCGCACGGCGTTTCCCAAGCCGGACGTCACGCTCGACGACTTCCAGTTTCAGATGATCGGTATGCCGGGTGTGATCGAATCGATGCTCAAGCGCGTCACGCGTCCCGCGGTCGAGATCGCCCTCGCGCAGATGATCTCGAGCAAGCTGCCTCCGCTCGTCGACACGCAACTGTCGGCGCTGCTGACCCGCCCGGCACTGCCGCAGGTGCTCGGTCGCGATGTCGACGTGATCGTCGCGCCGTCGTGGGTCGAGCTCGCGCCGACGGGGATCGCGATGGTCGCCGACGTCAAGCTGGCGGTGCGCGGTGGATCCGCAGGGCGCTACGCGACGACGCGATCGATCGTGCCCGTGCCGACGGGGGATGCCGTGGTCTGGGTGTCCGCGAGCTCCGTCAACCAGCTCCTGTCCGGACTGTGGGCGGCGCGTGCATTCGATCGGACGATGCCGCGCGACCAGCTCGGGCCGCTGGCGATGCTGCTCGACGAGCGGATCGCGAGTGTCGAGCTCGCGATCGCACTACCTCCCACCATCCACGCGGATGCGACGCTCGAGCTCGCCGTCGGAGATCTGTTGATCACCGCGCGCGATGCGGCGGGCGCCGAGGTCCAGCGGTTCGCGGTCTCGCTGCGCACCGGTCTCGCGATCAAGCCCGGCGTGCTCGCACTCGGCACCACCGAGCCGCAGGTGTTCGCGCAGCTGCTCGCGCAGCACGGTCCACTCTCTCGACCGCTCGATCCGGCCAGCGTCGAAGGCATCGTCAAGGCAGCATGGTCCCTGGTCGCGACCAACATCGATGACGCGCTCGCGCAGATCCCGATCCCGGGCGTCGCGAATGGAGCACAGCTCGAGTCGCTCAGCGCACGCGAGGGCGCGATCGTTCTCGAGCTGAAGATGAACTAACCGTTCTAAGCGGCGGCTTGGAACGCTGCGAGGGCGGCATCCGCATCAGCCTCGTCGACCAGGAAGCGCTCGGTCTTCTGGCCGTCCGCGATCACGATCGCGATCTGCTTCTTGTGCGGGACCTTGTCCATCGACTTGATCGAGCTTCGATCGAACACGATCGACGGCTTGACCCCGAACTTGCTGATCGCGCTGGCGGCGAGGCCATCCATCACCGCCTTGACGAAGGCGACGCGCTGGTTGGTCACGTAGAGCTCGCCGTAGCGATTACCGAAGATGCCCTTGCGGCGAAGCGTGCCGAAGGCGTGCACGACCTCCTCGCCGTAGCCCAGCTTGATCCGCGGGGTGGTCAGGTTGGCCGGAATCTTCATGCCTGTCCGGACGAGGCCAAGTAACGCTCGTCGCAGCTGAAAAATCGTAGGGGCACTTTCTGGGAGCCGCGGTGTTACACCCTCGTCCATTCGCTACCAGTGCCTGTCGATTCGCATAGTTACTACTGCAAGTACGGTCCGATGGTCCTCCGGCGCTGCAAGCAGCTCCTCCGGGACGATCAGGCCGCTCGAGATGCCATGCACGACGTCTTCGTCCAAGTCCTCAGCCACGAGCACCTCGATGATCGAGGTGGCAGCTCGCTGCTGTTCCGGATCGCGACGAACGTCTGCTTGAACAAGCTGCGGGCCCGCCGCAGACGTCCCGAGGATCCGGATGACGTGGTCGCCGAGATCGCCGAAGCGACCGATCCCGCGGCCCGCAACGCCGCGCGCGCGATGCTCGACACGCTGTTTCGCAACGAACCCGAGACCACTGCACTGATCGCGATGCTCCACCTACACGACAAGATGACGCTCGAGGAGACCGCCGCGGAAGTCGGCATGTCCGTCTCCGGTGTGCGCAAGCGGCTCGACAAGCTGCGCACGAAGCTCCGAACTTTAGACACCTTGGAGGTCCGGTGACCAAGTTACCCGATTGGCTCGTCGAACGAGTCGCGCTCGACGAGGTGCCGCCCGCGAGTCGCGCACGCGTCGACGGTGCGGATGACGAGCTCGTCGCACGCGTTGCCGCCTTGCGCGACGCGAATGCTGCCGAGCTCGCGAAGTATCCCGCCGCTCCGGCGCTCACCCAGATCGAAGCGCGCGTGCGTGCGAACGCTGCCACGCGCCGTCGCCGTCGTCTCGCCACGCTCGTCGGTGTGATCGGCACCGCATGCGTGGTGCTCGTTGCCGTGCGCGTGATCGATCGCGATGCGAGCAACCCGGCCGCGCCGACGGTCGTCGATGCAGGGAGTGAACGCGTGAAGGGCCCGGCCCGCGTGATCGCGTATCGCAAGGCCGGCGACCATCCCGAATTGCTCGACGAGGATTCGCTGGTCAAACCCGGTGACGTGTTGCAGCTCCGCTACAAGCCGGCGAAGGCGAAGTACGGCTTGATCGCGTCGATCGACGGCGCCGGCGAGGTCACGCTGCACTTTCCGGCGACCGAGAAGGGCTCGACCGAGCTGTCGAAGACCACGACGACGCTACCCGAGTCGTACGCACTCGACGACGCGCCGACGTTCGAGCGGTTCTTCATCGTCACCTGCGACGAGCCGATCGATGTCGTCCGCACGCTCAACACGCTGCGCAGCTTCGCGCAGCGCGCCGACAGCGCCACCGCCGAGCTCGCGCTTCCCGACGAGCTCGATCAGTGGTCTCTCCGTTTACGCAAACCTGAACAGGCTCCGAAATGAGGACCGCAATGAGGGCAGCAATGACGTGGCAAACGATGGTGGTGTGCCTTGCAGGCATGTTGCTCGTCGCCGTGATGGAACGCTCGGCGAGCGCGAAGACGCCGACCAACTCGGCGGTGCTTCGACGCTACGCGCTCGTCATCGGTAGCAACACCGGTGGCGGCGCGAAGCGCGAGAAGCTGCGCTACGCGGGACAGGATGCGACGAAGATCGCCGACGTGCTGCGCCAGCTCGGTGGCGTCGATGCGAATGACCTCGCGCTGCTCAGCGAGCCCGACATCGCGGCACTCGATCGTCAGATCGACGCGCTGTCGGCGAAGATCCGCGTCGGGCGTCAGAAGGGTCAACGCGTCGAGCTGGTGGTCTATTACTCGGGCCACGCCGACGAGACCGGGATCCTCCTCGGTGGCTCGCGCTACGACTACGGCAAGCTGCGCCAGCGGATCCGCGCGATGCCAGCTGACGTGCACATCGCGATCGTCGATTCGTGCGCGTCGGGCTCGTTCACCCGGATCAAGGGCGGCACCAAGAAGCCGCCGTTCTTGAGCGACACGTCGAACTCGGTCGAGGGCTTCGCGTTCCTGTCGTCGAGCTCCGCGGACGAGGACGCACAGGAATCCGATCGGATCGGCGCGTCGTTCTTCACGTACTTCTTCGTCGCCGCGCTGCGCGGTGCCGCGGATCGCAATCGCGACGGCAAGATCACGCTGACCGAGGCCTATCAGTTCTCGTACGAGCACACGCTCGGCCGCACGCAAAACACCACGCACGGTCCGCAGCACCCCGCCTACGACATGCACCTCTCGGGCACCGGCGACGTGGTGATCACCGATCTCCGCACCACCGATACAGCGTTGGTGCTGCCGTCGGCACTCAAAGGCCGCGTCACCGTCGTCGACCAGACCGGGCGCGTCGCCGTCGAGCTCTCGAAGGAAGCCGGCGAGCCGCTCAGCCTCGCGCTGCCGACGGAGACGTACACGATCCGCGTCGACAACAAGGACGGCGAGTTCATCGCGACGATCACGCTCCAGGGGCCCGGCGAAGTTCAATTCCAGCAGGGCACGCTGCGCCCGGTGACAGCGGCGGAGAAGACCGTCGCGCGCGGTGCGGGCACGATCGACGAGCTCGCAGAGGAGCGCTCGGACGAAGATCGCAAGGAGCGCGACCCTTGGTACCGCGAGATCACGGCGGGGTTTGGTGGTGGGCTACGCGTCGAGCGACCGTCGACGCGCACCGACTTCGACGCGTTGGTCAACATCGGCGGCACGATGCGCAGTGTCAGCGGTCGCCCGATGATCGGTGTCGCCACCGTGGGCGAGCTGTCGATCGGTGCCACCGTCGGTGACAACACGCACTTCGCGTACGACATGCACCTCGGGTTTGGTCCAGGCGTGTTCCTCGGCAAGAACCTGCAGGTCGGCGCGACGATCGGCTTCGGGATGTCGGGCATCACCGGCGGCGTGCTCGACTTCGCGTGGAAGGTGCCGACCGAAGCGTTCGTCGTGTTGCATCTCTCCGACGAGCTCAAGCCGGTCGTCTACGTGCGGCAGACCTATCTGTGGTCGACCGAAGCGCGTCAGAACGGCTCGAAGTCTGCGAAGTGGGGCGACGAAGCCGAGGCCGGCGCGGGGCTCCGGTTCGGCGGCAAGCTCGATGGCTTTGTCTACGGCAGCGTTCGCGAGATGGCGAACGAGCGGTACTGGGGACTCGGTCTCGGCGCCATCCTGTAGCCGCAAACGCTCCAAGCGAAACAGCCCCTGCTGTGGCTCAGCAGGGGCGTTTTGTCGTCGTGGAGAGGCTAGAAGTTACGAGCGGCGAGGCGGTGGGCGATTGGCTGGCGCGGGAGCTGCGGTCGCGGGGCGGGAACCGAAGGGAGCTGCTGGCGCGGGAGCCGCGGTCGCGGGGCGGGAACCGAAGGGAGCTGCAGGAGCTGCCGCGTTGGGTGCACCACCGTTGGGCGTGCCACCGTTCGGAGCGCCACCGTTCGGAGCGCCACCCGCGGGAGCACCACCGGGAGCGGGGCTCGAGCTCAGACCTTGGCGAGCCGCCGCCGAGGCGGGGTTGGGCGTCGGACCAGGGCGCTGACCGGGGCGAGGTGCCGGCGCGGGGCGCGAATTGAAACCGCCGGGGCGAGGGCCGGAAGACTGCGAGGGCGCGGGAGCCTGCACGGGGACAGGGTTGAGCTCGGCCAAGGGATCGAACGCTTCGCCCATCGGCGGCCCCTTCGGGCGGTTCGGATCGTCAGACTTGCTCGAACGGCGCTCGGCCTTCTGCTTGGCCTTGTCCTTGAGTCGCATTTCCCGATCGCGTTTTGCGAAGGATGGTCGTTGGTTAGACATCAGTGGCTCTCCTCGCCGACATGTGCGGCGGCGCCCTCATCGAGTGAGAACGAACGGGCATGCTAGCACAGGTGTCCGTCCGGTCTACAGGTCGCTAGACGCAAGGAGACGCCGACGACGAAGCCGCATCATGCTGGCATGGACCTCACGCTCCTCGACGCGAAGTGCCTTCGCCAGGAGCTCCGACTTCGTGGGCACCCATGCATTCTCATCCTCCGGGATCGGCACAGAAAATCCCTCGCGGAGGCGCGATAGCAGCTTGGTGTCGAGCTCGATGTCGGCGAGCAGGCTCTGCGTGATCGACGTTACGATCCCGATCACGGCCGCGGAGGATGTGTCGTGGAACCCACCACCCGTCGAGATCGACAACCGCTTGAACGACGTCGCGAGCAGCGCGTCGCGCGGCTGCATCGACAGCGCGTGGACGAACACGCCCTCGGCCTCGAGCTTGTTCGCCATGTCGTCGATCGTGTAGCCGGTCGGGTCGATCGGCAGCGAGTCACCCGCGCAACCGACACCGTGCGGCGGTGCATCACCGACCAACAGGATCACGCGGTAACTACTTGGTGCCCACGCGAGCGCGAGGCAGGCGTCGAGCCCCGTGTACACGGCCTCGGGCGTGTCACCACCACCCGACACCGAGAGCTTGTCGATCGACTTCGTGACCTTCGCGAGATCACCCTCGAGCTTGTAGACCTCGAGGAGCTTGTCGCCATCGCAGTGATCGCGGTAGCCGACGATCCCCACGCGCAGCCCACCGTGCAGTCCGCTGGCAACCTCCTCGAGGAGCTGAGTCATGTGCCGCTTCGCGGCCGTGATGAATCCCGACATGCTCGACGTCAGGTCGATGCAGAACACGAGATCGAGCTTCGAAAGCAAATGCAGCATGGCCGGTCTCCCAGTGAGGAACTGCGACGCGTCAGCATCTGCAGTCCCGAAGGTGGAGCAGGCTAGGGGACAGATCGCGATGCAGCAACCCGCGGCGCGTAGGTGCTCGATTCGACTAGTCTCCAAAGTACCTAGGAGGTCTTCCCCGGTCGAACGGCCGGTGGTTCTCGGCCGCCTGAATGACCAGATCGTAGACCATGCACGGCCTTGCCACCGACGAGAAGCGCGCCCTTGCTGATGCGCTCAACGAGCTCGCGGCTGCAAAAGGACGCGTGACGCGGGATGCCCGCGCCGCTGCCGAGGACCTCAAGAAACAGCTGGTGGAGAAGCTCTTACCCGTGCTCGACAACCTCGACCGCACGATCGCCGCGGCGGACGCAGCGGGCAATGCGATCGCCGTCGTCGAAGGCGTGCTCCTGGTCCGGCAACAACTCGAGGGCGTGCTGCGTTGCTACGGCGTCGAGAGAATCGACGCGCAGGACCGGCCGTTCGATCCCAGCATTCACGAAGCGATCACCACGACGCCTGTACCGCTCGCCCTCCACGACACCGTGATCGATCAGATCTCTCCAGGCTATCGGTTCAACGGCACGCTGCTGCGGCCCGCGCAGGTGGTGGTCGGCCGCGTGCGCGCCTACTGAAACGCGCCATCCGACCAGGCGACGACGACACGCCGCTGTGCCTCGGCGGCCACGTCTCCTGTTTCCCGACACTCGCAACCAACACGTTGCACCGACGGTGTCAGCAGGATCTTCGGTCATCGCGTTGACCGATCGCTCCGGCTGACCGACGCTTGCGACGATGAGGCAACGGCGTTGGGCCGCGTGTGCACTGATCGTTGCGGCATGTGCCGCGGAGCCGGATCTGTCGACGGAGACGTCGGAGATCGACGTCTCGCAGTATCCGCTGCCGACGCTCTCGGTCGACGAGCGCGCCACGATCGTGCACGGCTACGACCACGTCGATCCGACCGACCTCGTTCCGCGCGGGCTGCTCGAGGACGCGCTGGTGTTCTATGACGTCCACCAGGCACGGATCGCGAACTCGGCGTACCTGACGGTCGTCGACCTCTCGCTATTCTCCGGCAAGGATCGGTTCTGGCTCGTCGACCTGACCTCCGGCGCCGTCGAGCCACACAAGGTCGCGCACGGCGCCGGCAGCGATCCGGATCACGATGGCTACGCGAACACGTTCTCCAACGTGTCGGGCTCGAACCAGAGCTCGCTCGGCTTCTCGCTCACCGCCGAGATCTACAACGGCACGCACCAGCACTCGATGCGGCTCGACGGGGTGTCGCCCGACGGCAGCCCGAACGGGATGGCGAACACGCGGATGCGCGATCGCCTGGTCGTCGTCCACGAAGCGACATACGTCGACGATAGCAACACCGCGAAGCAGGGCCGCAGCAACGGCTGCCCGGCGCTGGATCCGTCGATCGAGGTGGCCGTGGTCGACAAGATCTACGGTGGTTCGCTGTTCTACATCGCCAACGGCACACCGCTGAATTCGCCGGTGGGCCGCACGAGCGACGACCCGGGACAGGATCCGGTCGACCCGATCGATCCGCCGGCCGACGATCCCAACCAGCCGTCGATCGACGAGCCGGCCGAGGCGGGTGGGTGTTCGACCGGTAACGGTGCGGGCCTCGCCCTGTCGCTCGCCGTGCTCGGCGTTATGCTGCGCCGGTGTCGAACGCAGTCCCCGAAGTTCTAGACCTCACCGCGGACGCGAAGCTCGGCAAGCAACTCGCGAAGACCTTCAAGAAGGGCGTCACGCGGACCGCCATCCTGAAGCTCCTCGGCGACCGGATCGAAGCCGACCGCGTGCCCACATGGATCACGTGGCATGCGGGCAAGGACTTCGACAGCGTCGGCCACCTCGGCGAGCCGCTGTTCTGCGCGACCACCGCCGACGAGGACGAGTTCTTCGGCGAGCCGGAGGACGAGATCGTCCTCGACGAGCACGGCGTCAGCAGGCACGACGGTCCCGGGGATCCGGTGACGGTCAAGAAGCCGGATCCCGCGACGCTGACCGCGTATGACGGCGGCGGTTATCTGCTCGCGAAGCTCGTGTGGGTAGGAACGCCACCGAAGGCGATCAAGGATGCGCGCAAGCTCCTCGCCGGCGCGTTCGCGGCCGCGAGCGGTGATCTGCCGGCGTACGAACGGACGGAGGCGAAACCGGCGAAGGGAAAGGAAAAGGCGAAGGACGCGCCCGTCGTCAACGCGACGATGACCGCGACGTTCCTCGGTAACCCGGCGCGCACGGGCTGCTACGCCGCGCAGATCACCAAGAAGGCACCAAAGGTGCGATGGACGGTGAACACCGGCTTCGAGGGCGGTGGCGAGTACGGTGGAAGCCCGGTGCTCGACGAGACGCTCGGTCTCGTGTTCGCCGGCGACTACGCATTCAACGCAAAGGTGGCCGCGACCAAGATCGCCGATGGCAAGACCGCGTGGAAGCGCAACCTGGCAAACAACCAGACCTGGTTGACCGGGGATGTCACCGTCGCCGATGGCGTGCTCTACGTGCCGTGCAACAAGCAGGTGTTCGCGCTCGATGCGAAGACCGGCAAGCAGAAGTGGGTCGCGAATGTGACCGGCGTGCACGGGACACCGGTGGTCGTCGGCGATGTCGTGATCCAGGGCGCAGGCGATGGGGTGATCGCGCTGTCGGTCGACAAGGGTCGCAAGCAGTGGCTGTTCAAGGTCAAGCGTGACGACGTCAAGGTCGGCGTCCAAGCCGGCATCGCACTCGCCGACGGAGTCATCTACTTCATCGCCGAGCAGAAGCTGTTCGCGGTCGACGTCGCGTCGCAGAAGAAGCTGTGGACGATCCCCTCGACCTCGCACGCGCCACCAACGGTGGATGCGAAGCACGTCTACGTGTGGTCGAGCAAAGGTCTCGTCGCGGTCGATCGCGGGACCGGCAAGCCGAAGTGGGTCGCGAAGGTCGCGACCAACGACGACAACAAACCGTTCGCGATCACCGCGGACCGCTTGGTGACCCGCTCGGAGGGCAAGCTCGCAGCGTTCGATCTCGCGACCGGAAAACCGAAGTGGTCGGTCGGGCTCGAGACGCCGTACTACATCGGCAATGCCGGGCCGGCCATCGGTGGCGAGGTCGCGGTGTGTATCCTGGTCGACGACGAATCCGACAAGCGCGCGCTGGTCGGCGTGGACCTCAAGACGGGCAAGCTGCTGTGGCGCCGCGACACGCTGCCCGGCAAGTCGCGCGACGAGCCGTTCAGCTGGTACTGCACGCCTGCGATCGGCTCCGACGGCACGATCTACGTCCAGGCGTACAGCCTGCACGCGCTGAAGTAGAGTGGCGGCGTGCGCTACGTCGGCAAGCTCTACCGGCCGCCCTCCGAGGCCGACGCACTGATCCTGCAGGCAACGATCGGATGCTCGTGGAATCACTGCACGTACTGCGACATGTACCGGGACAAGCCGACGTTCAGCGTCCGGCCGGTCGCGGACTCCCTCGAGGATCTGCAAGGTGCAGCTCGCGAGCTCGGTCCCGACGTCGAGAAGGTGTTCATCGCGGACGGTGACGCGCTGGTGATGGAGCTCGGCCACTGGGCGCCGATCCTCGACGCATGCCGGCGGCTGTTCCCCAACCTGCGACGAGTGAGTTGCTATGCAACCGCGCCCAACGTGCTCGCGAAGAGCGACGCGGAGCTCCGCACGTTGCGCGAGGCGGGGCTGTCGCTCCTCTACATGGGACCGGAGTCGGGTGACGAGGAGACGCTGAAGCGGATCGCGAAGGGCAGTACGTTCGCGGATCACGTCGAAGCGTCGAGGCGTGCACGAGCTGCCGGCATGGAGCTATCGGCGATCTTTCTGCTCGGAGCGGGTGGAGTCGAGCGCTCGGCGGAGCACGCCGCCGGATCGGCGGAGCTCGCCACCGCGATGGATCCTCAGTATCTCGCCGCGCTGACGCTGACGATCGTCCCGAGTACGCCCCTCGCGAAGCTCGCCGGGCGGGGCAAGTTCGAGCTTCCGGCGGTGGACCATCTGCTCGGCGAGCTGCGGACGTTCGTCGCAAATGCGCGACCGACCGACGCGCTGTTCCGCACCAACCACGCGTCGAACTACTTGCCTCTCGGCGGTCGATTGCCGCGCGATCGCGACACCATCGTCTCGGTGATCGATCGCGCGCTCGCCGGTGGGATCGCGCTGCGACCCGAGCGCTCGCGCGGGCTATGAGGAGGTCCGGCGCGCGCGCGATCCGGCAGGTCGCGTTCGATCATCGCGCGAAGCCGACCGTCGGCATCGAGGTATTTCGGTTGCAGCAGCTGTTCGATCGCAGGGCGCGCGGCGAGCTGCCGGTGGAGCTCGAGTTACCCGAGCGGATGTCGTTTCACATCCTGTTCGTCGGCATCTCCGGATCGGGGCAGATGACCGTCGACTTTCGCTCGGTCCCGGTCGGCGCACGTCGCCTCGGCTTCATCGCCGCGGGGCGGGTCCGTCAGTTCGAATTCGATCGCGCGGTCGATGCGTGGATGGTCTTGATCGAGCCGTCGGTCGCGTTGGGGCTCGGCGCGAACGTGTTGTCGCCGGGGTGGGAAGCGCCGTGGCTCGAGACCTCGAAGGCCGAGCACGGCGAGCTCCTCGCGATCGTCGATCAGCTCGTGGCCGAGCAAGCGCGACCGCTGGATGCGTATCAGCCCGAGCTCCTGTCGTCGATGTGTCGCACGCTGCTGGTGCGCTGCGAGCGGCTCTACGGCCAGGCACCCACGCCGCACGCAGCCCAGCTCGCGCAGTTCTTCGTGCTGCTCGAGCGCGACTTCGCGACCAGCCGATCGGTCGAGCACTACGCGCGAGCGGTCGGATTTTCACCACGCCGCCTCGGCGAGCTCCTGGTCGAGCACACCGGAAAGTCCACCAAGCAATTGATCGCGAACCGCGTGCTCCTCGAGCTCAAACGCGCCCTGGTGTTCACCGAGGTCACCGTCAAGCAGCTCGCGGTGGAGACCGGCTTCGCCGAACCGACCAACCTCGTCAAGTTCTTCCGGCTCCATACCAAGCTCACGCCCCTGGAGTTCAGAGCTCGACAACGCACGTTCTTACCATCGGCTCGCGGATCCGCACCCTCGTCAGCCAAGCCGCGCTGACTACCATGGGGCGCATGAAGAACACGCTCCTGGTTGCCGCTGTCCTCGCTTCTTCCACCCTCGCGCAGGCCGAGACCAAGCTGACGGTCACGCCGTTCACGGCCTCGCCCACCGGTTTCCTCGTCAACTCGACGCTGGTCGCGGGTGACAAGGAGGCGGTCCTGATCGACGCGCAGTTCTCGCTCGCCGATGCGCACCGCCTGATCGCGAGCATCCTCGAGAGCAAGAAGACGCTGACCACCGTCTACATCACGCACTCGCATCCCGATCACTTCTTCGGGCTCGCGGCGATCAAGGCGGCGTTCCCGAACGCGAAGTTCGTCGCCACGCCGGCCGCGCTCGCCGAGATCAAGAAGACCGTGGCCGCGAAGGTGAAGCAGTGGGCCCCGGTGTACGGCGCACTCGTGCCGACCAAGCCGGTGCTACCTACGGCGCTGGTGGGCACCAAGATCACGCTCGAGGGTCAGACGCTCGAGATCAAGACCGTCCAGGGCGACTCGGCCGACAACACGTACGTCTGGATCCCGTCGACCAAGACCGTGATCGCCGGGGATATCGTGTTCGCGGGTGTCCACGTCTGGACGCGTGAGACCAACGCCGCGCAGCGCGCAGCGTGGATCAAGTCGCTCGACGAGCTCGCGGCCCTGAACCCGACCACGGTGATCCCGGGTCACCAGGATCCGAGGGCGAAGCAAGACGCGTCGGCCATCAAGGCGACGAAGGACTACCTGCTCGCGTTCGACGAGGCCGTCAAGGCATCGAAGACGCCCGCCGAGGTCGAGACCAAGATGAAGGCGAAGTACGGCGCGCTCGCGCTCGACATCATCCTCAAGCTCGGCGCCGAGACGCAGTTCCCGCCGGCCAAGAAGTGATCAGAACCCGACCTTCGACTGGACGAGGCGATCGCCGAGCACCGCGCGGACCTCGTCGGCGTTGACGCCGGTTGCCGAGATGTCGATCTTGTCGAGCTGCTGGAACAGGGGTGCGGTGCGAAGCAAGTCCGGCGCCTGTTCGTAGAGACCGGTGAACTCGAGGTTCAAGACCTTGAGCGACGTCAGCTTGGTGCTCGCCGCGAGCGCCGCGAGACCTCCGTCGCCGAACATCTCGTTGCTCGACACGTCGAGATGGACGAGACCTGGTGCCCACTCGGCATTCGCGATCGCCTCGCCGGCGGCGGGATGGAGGTCGTTGCGCGCGAGGATCAGCTTCTGCATCTTCAGCGTCTTGCTGCGCGCGAGCGCCTCGATGCCCTCGTCGCCGATCATGCAGCCGCGCAGGATCAGCTCGCGCAGCTTCGGCAGCGATGTGGCCTTCGCGAGCGGAGCGACGGGGATCTCGTAGCTGCCGCCGTTCGTCAGATCGAGCAGCTCCACGCTGCCGAGGGTCGTGGCGGTCGCGAGCGCCTCGAAGTCCTCTTTCTCCAGCTGGCAGCGCGCGAGCGACAGCCGGCGGATCCGCTCGAGCGGCAGGGCGAGGATCGGCGCGAGCCGCGACTTGCCGAGCTTCGTCGGGCTCTCGTCGATCTTCCAGATGTTGAGCTCCTCGATCGGCTCGGCGGCGAAGATCTTGTCGGCGTTCGCGAGCAGATCCTTTGCATCGAGCGAGATCTTCTCGACGAAGCCGCGCCGGTACTCGTACCGCGCACCCTTGTTCTCGCCGCACGAGGCTGCCCAGGTCTTCTTGTGCTTCTTGAGCAGCGCCGCGATCTGGTCATCGAGCTCTGGGATCCGCTCGTCGCCGTCGGGCATCTCGGCACGCGCGCAGGCGAGGGCGATGAACTCACCGCGGGGGTCGCCCGCGTCCTGAAGCAGATCGGCGTAGACCAGGCGCGGCTTCTTGTCGTCGATGTTCGCGATGATGTCGGCGAGGAACTGGGCCTGGCGGTCGTTCGCCACCAGGGCCGCGGGTTGTGCCTTCGCCGCGGGCTTGCTGGGCTTGCTCGGTGCAGGCTTGCTCGCCGCAGGCTTCCTGGAGGTGTTTGGTGCAGGCTTGCTTGCCGCGGGCTTCTTCGCGGCAGGTTTCTTCGTTGCGGACCTGGCCTTCGCTGTCTTCGCCTTCGCCATCGCCGCCATCGTGCCACGCGGCTACCATCCACGGGTGATGGCCGGCTATCTGCGGCGCGTGTTCGCGCTCGATCTGCGATCGCTCGCGGCGATGCGGATCGCGGTCGCCTGCGCGGTGCTGATCGATCTGTTCACCCGCGCCGTTCACCTGCGCGAGCACTACTCCGACGACGGCGTCCTCCCGCGCGAGACCGCGAGATCCGTGAGCTGGCTCGTCGACACCTCGCTGCTCGCGATCTCGGGCTCGGTGATCTGGGTCGGGATCGTGTTCGCGATCGCCATCGCGCTAGCACTCGCGGTCGCGATCGGCTGGCGCACGCGAATCACCACCGTGTTGCTGTGGCTCGTGATGCTCTCCATCCAGCACCGCAATCCGTGGCTGTGGGACCACCGCGACGCGCTGTACTCGATCGCGCTCCTCAACGGCATGCTGTTGCCGTGGGGCGC
Source organism: Haliangiales bacterium (assembly GCA_038325805.1). GTDB lineage: Bacteria > Myxococcota_A > Polyangia > Haliangiales > Haliangiaceae > JABFXX01. The sequence continues at coordinate 4,525 of JBBQJJ010000006.1, read as the reverse complement.
GGTGTGGTCGTTCGATGCTCGTACGCCGGCGACCACGCGCTACACCGGTGTGCCAGCCGCCGCCTACGTGCTCCAGATCGGCGCGATCTATCTGTTCGCGGCACTGCTCAAGACCGGCCCCGAGTGGCGCTCGGACTTCACCGCGGTCGAGCACGCGCTCGGCGTCGGCTACTGGGCCAATCCGGCGGCGGGCGTTGTCGTCGACCATCCCTCGCTTGCCGCCATCCTCACGATCGCGGTGCTCGCCTTCGAGGCCGGGGTGCTGCCCCTACTGCTCGTGCCTTCGCGACTCGCGCGATGGTTCGTCGTGCTCGGTCTCGTCGGCTTGCAGCTCGGGTTCGCGGTGTTCCTCTGGCTCGACACGTTTCCGATGATCGCGGCGGCGATGACGCTCGGGCTGGTCCCGTGGTCGCAGTCACCACCCGTCGCCGAGCCGTCGAGGGTTCGCAACGGCATCGCGCTCGCGTTGATCCTCTACGTGTTCTCGCTCAACCTGTGGATGGGAAGCACGTTCGCGCATCGGCCCGCGGAGCTGTTCGGCGTCGAGCAGAAGTGGACGATGTTCGCCCCGGCACCCTCGCAGCTCGACGGCTACTTCACGATCGAGGCTCGCAGCGGGGACCGAACCTCCGAGCTCCTGACGCACGATCAACCACGCGAGAGCATGCGCGATGGCGTTCGCACGACGCGCGAGCTGGTCTACCTGCGCCGCCTGCTCGCCATGGAACCAGCGTCGCGGCACGCGTACGCGGCCTCGCGCTGTACACCGGAGATCGACGCGATCACGATCCGCTTCGAGCCGACACTCGCTGGTGAGCGCCAGCCGAGCGAGCTTCTCGTCGACCATCACTGCCGTTAGTTCAGGGTCGACCCTCGGTCCCGTCCCGAAGCACTTGGAAACCCTGTCTCGCGGTGGGCTGGCTGACGACCGACCTGTACACGCTGTTCGAGGCACCGTAGTCTGGGACGGGTGAGTCGCTTCGCGTCCCTGGTCCTCCTCGTCGGTACAGCACATGCCGGTGGCGCTCCCGAGGCGCGGATCGGGGCGACGGCCGGTGTGCAGCGCACCGATCGCAGCGCGTGGGTGTTCGGTCCATCGCTCGAGATCACGATCGTGGATCCGATCTCGATTCGCGGCGAGGCGCAGCTCGAGCTTGGCGATCTCGATTCGCCGTTCGGCAAGTCCAACATCCGAGGCGGAGATGGCCCACACGTCAACCACGTGATGTTCGGTCCGGTGTGGCGCCCGCGCGACTACGCGAAGTATGGGCTCGCGCTCGGTGCTGAAGCCGGTGTGCTCGTCATGCACTCGGTGTTCGCGCCCGGTGATCACTTCCGGAAGAAGCCAGCCATCGGCGCGTTCGCACAGGCCGGTCACACGCTCGGTCCGCTGTTCTTCGCGTTGCAGCTGCGTGTCGACGCATCCCGGTCGATCGACATGTCCGGTCCCGAAGGGCAGGACGTACCCACCACCACCGGGCGCCTCAACTTCGTCGTCGAGTTCCCGCTCGACGTCAGGTAGTCAGTGCGGCGCGATCGTGCCGTCATTGACGATCGAGATCTGATACGTACCGAGCGCGGCTTCCTCGAATGAAGAGACACCGACGAGGTACGTCTTGCCGGCCTCGGGGACGATGATGATGCGTTGCGTGTCGTCGTCGATAAACTCGCCGAACCCGATCGCTCCACCGCCGTTGGCGAAGTCGCGTTCCGCGGCGTCGTACACCGTGAGGAACATCGTGAACTCGTTGGTGGTCGCTTCGATCGCGAACGCCTTGGTCCCCGAGAGGCCGCTGACATCGAAGTAGTCGAGGTGGAACGGAGCGAAGGTGAAGTCGGGATCGAGCGGGTCCTGCGCCTCGAGCGCCCCGGTGGTCTGCGTGCGCGCCGGCGTTCCCGAGATCACGTTGACGTTGCGGCGGAACTCGACGTCGTCGCGCGTCACCGTCAGCGACGTGGCGAAGATCCCTGTCGCAAAGCCGGGGACGGAGACCTCGGTGTCGCCGAGCTCGCACGCGACGGTCTGCGCTGGCGTGGCCGCGGCGAGGTCGCCCTCGAAGCTGCAGGTGAAGCCGGTGAGCGGACTGCCATCACCGATGATCTCCCAGTGCAGCTCCACGGCCTCGTTCGGAGCGACCTGCGACGGCAGCGTGCTACCGGTGAGCTGCCACCGCGCATTGATCGCACCCACCTGCGGCCGCACCGCGGACTCGTTCGGGAAGTCCAGGATGCTGTCTTCTCCCTGCGCGACGACGACGGCGACTGGCTCGCTGGTCTCGCGGGCTTGAGCGAGCGCCCACTCCGAGAGCGCCGAGACGCGGGCATAGATGCCGGGAAACCCGGGGAGAGCGCAGCCCTCGCCGTAGCTGGTGATGCCGGCCTGAATCCAGACCTGCCGCGCGTCGTCGCGAACGACCAGCGGACCACCGCTATCGCCCTGACACGAGTCGATGCCACCGAGCGGGCTGCCGGCGCAGATCTGCGTCCCGAAGTTCGTCGACTCGGGATAGGCGGCCGCGCATTCGTCGGCGTCGACGATCGGGACGTGGACCTGTTGCAACAGCGAGCTGACGCGGTCCGACACCCCCCACCCGATCGTGGTGGCAAGCGTGCCCGACTGTTCGAGCGCCGTGGTCTCCGCCGATGCGAGCTCGACGGTAAATAGGTTCGAGGCCTCGAGATCGATGGGGTCCTTCAGCGTCCAGATCGCGATGTCGTCACCGCGATCGACGTCGAGGAACGCCGGATGAATGGTGATGCGCTCGACCCCGACGATGTCGCCGCCCTCGAACGGATCGAGCGTGCCTGCAGCGATCGCGACCTCGCTGGGACTGACTCCCTGGCTGCAGTGGGCGGCCGTGATCACGTGGCGATCCGTGATCAACGCGCCGCCGCAGAACTGAAACAGGATATCTTCGAAGGGCTGGCCGACCGCGACCATGAAGCCATAGTCGCCGGCGCTCGTATCGTTGCCACCGATGATGTGCGGCAAGCCGAGGAGCTTCTTTCGCTTCGACTGCGGTGCCCGCGCGCGCACGCCGAACGGCAGCACCTCTTGTACCGAGTACGTGCCGGGGCCGGGCACCTCGAGCGTGTAGTTGCCGTCGGCGTCGGTCTTCGTTACCGGATCGAACCCGCTGATCGTCGGGTCGTCATCGAGGTTGATGAAGACCGTGATGTCCGCGAAGCCGGCCTCGTCGGGATCTCGGATCCCGTTGCCGTTGTCGTCGGAGAACGCGCTCCCGCTGACGTGTAAAGAAGGAGCCAGGTTGTCGCCGCACGCAGCAACCCCTAGCAGGACGTAGAGCCTCCCTAGACGCACCGCCTCAGGTTACAGGAACTGCGACATCCAGGTCCTGCCGTCGTCTATACAAGTGCGATGGAGAGACCGTGGGTTTGCCTGGACTGCGGGGCGCGGCAGGAAGCGACCGGGACGTGCGAGGTGTGCAGGCACGACGACACGCTCGACGCCCGCAAGGAAGACGTCCGCGTGCTGATGCGGGATGTCGATCAGCGGCTCGCGGATCGTCTCGACAGCCGGTTGCGGTTCGCCGGGGTCGTGATCGGGATGGCGTTGATCTTCGGCCTCTGGCTGGTACCGGGGTACTGGAGCATGCGGGGCGTGATCTATCCCGGTCTGCCGTTCCTGTTCGATCAATGGATCTTCATGGCGCTGATCGGGCTCGCGATCGTCAAGCTCGGCGGGCGGTTGTTCAAGTCGCGGTTTCCGTACATGTCCAGCGACCTGACGATGACGTGAGCGCTATCGTCCGCGGGTGACCGACAAGCCCACGCTCTCGCAACTCACCGCGCTCGGCAGCATGCTCGGGATCAAGACCGCCCCGCTGGTCGGTCGGTTGATGCCGCTCGTAGGATCGTGGGAAGGCCCGCTGGTCGTCACGATCCCTCACACGTTCAAGGCGCTGTCGGTCACCGCCAACGTGGCGCGCGCCACCGCGCAGGAGCATTGCCCGTGGCTAGCGGAGCTCGCCGGCGATCGGATCGGGCTCGAGCTCGCTGCAACCACCACGATCGCTCACTCGGAAGACGCCGCGCTGCCGGCAACGGCACCGGAGCTCGTCGACGTGCTCGGCGACGAGCTCGCGTCGGTGTCGTGGGACGGCGATGCGTGGACCTACGTGCTCGCGCAGCGCAACGGCGACGACGACGCGGTGGCGGCGACGATCGCGCGAATCGACGAGGTCGCCGGCAAGCTGGGAGTCACCGCACCGCAGCGCAAGACCGGCACCGGCCTGCATCGCTCGCTGTCGCGCGGGATGACCAGCTGGGTCTGGTTGCGTGCACGCAACGGTGCGCTCGACCCGGTGGTCGCGCTGCGCTGGGAGCGCGTCGAGTGGCTGCCGATCCAGCACATGATGAACGGCTTCTATCCGGAGATCGACGCACCGACGAAGATCAGCCGGCTCGCGAAGCACGCGAACATCGAGCACTGCACCGTCGAGCTGCTGCTCGGGCCGGTCGATCCGCCGGGCATGCGGATGCTCGTCGAGCTGCCCTGATTACT
>JBBQJJ010000005.1:0-51702 GCA_038325805.1 Haliangiales bacterium | reverse complement strand
CGCGGGCCGCCCGGATCACGTCCTCGAGCGCTCGCGCACTTCGCTTGCTGGCGATGTTCGCGGCGAGCACCGCACCTCCGATCGCGAGGGGCATCGCGATCGCCATCGCGATCACCACCAGCTCGATGACCTCGGTGCGATAGGTATCGCCATCCGAGGCCACCATGTCCGCGTCGTCAATGAGCATCCAGGTCATCGAGCCGGCCGCGAACAGGACGACGGCGAGCAGTGCACTCCCGATCGCGTTGCGCAGGAATTGCCGTCGGATCGAGGTGCGTGCCATCAGGAAACCTCGATCGCGCGATACCCATAGCCGCGCACCGTCTCGATGTTGAGCCGCCCGCCCGCGAGCTTGCGTCGCACGTGCCCGACGTGGACCTCGACGATGTTCGTGCCCGGGTCGAAGTCGTAGCCGAACGCTTCGCGCAGGATGTCGCGGCGAGACACGACGGTATTGAGGCGCTCGACGAGGAACTCGACAAGGGCACGCTCGCGAGGTGATAGCGTCACCGTTCGCTCGCCGACCCTCACCACCGGATCGCCGGGCACCAGCACGACATCGCCGACTGACAACCGCACGCGTGGCGTGGGCTCGACGCGGCGCAGCGTCGCACGCAGACGTGCAAGCAGCTCGGCGAACGCGAACGGCTTGACCAGATAGTCATCCGCGCCGCCGTCGAGCGCCGTGATCCGCTGTTCGATCGCATCGCGCGCGGTGAGCACGAGGATCGGCACCTCGCTGCGCCTTCGGATCTCGAGGATGACGTCCTGGCCATCGCCGTCCGGCAAGCCGAGATCGAGGATGATCGCGCGCAACCCGCCCGCATCGACGCGCTCGATCGCGGTGCTCGCGAGCGCGGCCATCTCGACGAGAAATCCCTCCTCGCGAAAGCCCTGCACGAGGCTCGCTGCGAGCTTCGCTTCGTCCTCGACCACCAAGACGGTCACGGGACGAGTGTGCCAGCGCGCTACGACTTGCGTCGCGCTTCATCGAGACTTCATCAACACTTCACCCGCTTTTCGAGCCAGCCAGCTAGATCCCTTAGGACGTGCGACGACTTGTGGTCATAGCTGCCCTGTCCAGCTGTACGCCGGCACTACCTCGATCGCGCGGCTGGATCTCGGAAGAGCTGGCCATCCGGACGGGCGGAAACCTGCGCACGTCCACCGAGCGCGCGTTCCAGGTCCCGACAGGGATCCGGGTGGATGACGGCCTGACCACCGACGAGGCGGTCGCGCTCGCGTTGTGGAACAACGCCGGGTTCCAGGCGGATCTGACGCAGCTCGGTGTCGCGCGTGCGGATCTTGCCGACGCCGGTGTGTTGCCGAACCCGGTCGCGACCCTGCTGTTTCCACTCGGGACCAAGCAGCTCGAGCTGACGGCGCGGCTGGCGCTCGGCGGGTTGTGGCAACGGCCGAAACGGATCGCGGCCGCGCGCGGAGATGCGAGCCGCATCGCCGAACAGCTCGTCCAGCGCGGGCTCGATCTCGCTCGCGACGTCGAGCTGGGATGTGCACGTGTCACGCTCGCGGACGTGGCGCTGGTGCTCGCGCGCGACGCGTCCGCCCTGTGGGTCAAGATCGGCGAGATCGCCGCAGCGAGGGAGCGCGCCGGTGATGCGAGCGAGATCGAGGTGCAGGCGGTGCGCGCCGACGCGCTGAGCGCGCAGGCCGCCGCCGAGCAGGCCGAGTCCGAGCTCGCCCTCGCGAGGTCCGAGCTCGAGACGTTGATCGGTGCACCGCCCGGCTTCACCACCACCCTCGCGCCCCGCCCGCCAACCCCCGCCGGCGATCTCGGGAGCTGGCTTGCCGGGATCGAGCGCCGTCCTGATCTGCGCGCCGCGCGAGCTGCCGTCGACGCCGCCGGTGAACGCGCAGGATTGGAGCGCCGGCAGATCGTCGCGCTGACAGGCATCTTCGATCTCAACGGCAGTCCTCTCGAGGCGGGCCCCGGGATCGACGTCGCGCTACCGATCTTCGATCGTCGGCAAGGCGGCAGGATCCGTGCGCGTGCGGAGCTCGAGCGCGCGCACTGGGCGCATCTCGCGCTGCATCGCCAGATCGTGCGCGAAGTTTCAGATGCTCACGTGCGCCTCGTCCGCGCGACCGCGCAGGTGGCCTCGTATCGCGACGCGATCGTGCAGGCCCGGTCGACGGCACGGCAACTCGCGCAACAAGCGTTCGAGCAAGGCGAGGCCTCGTTCCTGGGCGTGCTCGAGGCGACGCGGTCCCTCGTCGACGCGCGTCGTCGACTGGCCGACTTCGAAGCGGAGGTCTCGCGCGCCGCCGCGGAGCTGACGCGCGCCACGGGAGGTCGCCATGCGCCGTAGCTTGCTGTTCGTCGCCGCGTGTAGCTCGGCAGAACCCGCGCGTCCACCGGCGCCGCCGCCCGCGACGGTGACCTCGCCGGTCGTCGAGAGCGCCTTGCCGACGGTGACGCTCACCGAGGACGCGGAGCGCCGTCTCGCGATCCAGACCGCGGTCGTCGTCGACAAGGACGTGCTGCGCACGCGACGGTATCCAGCGCGCGTCGAGGCCGTGCCCGGCTCGGGTGCCTCGCTGTCCGCACCGGTCGCTGGTGTCGTGGTCGGGGACCCGCCGCAACCGGGCACCAAGGTCACCAAGGGTCAGGTGGTGATGCGTCTCCGGCTGCTGCTCGCCGGAGATGGCGATGCGGTGGCTCGTGGCCAGCGCGATATCGACGTCGCGAAGGCGCGCGTCGACGCGGCGAAGCTACGCGCGGATCGGTTGGCGGCGCTCGCGAGGAGCGGTGCGGCGAGTCAACGCGCCGCGGATGACGCCGCCACCGAGCTGACCATCGCCCAGGCGGATCTCGCGGAGGCCGGCAAGCGTGCCGGTCGCGTTCGCGACAACCCGTTCGTCGCCGACTCCGCGCTCGCGTTGCGCGCACCCGACACCGGCACGGTGCTTCGCCTCTCGGTGTCGCCAGGGCAAGCCGTCGCAGCCGGCGCGCCACTCGTCGAGATCGCCCGCGTCGATCGCGCGTGGGTTCGCGTCGCCGTCTATGCCGGTGATCGCGAGCTGATCGCGACGACCGCCGGCTCCGTCGTGCAGCTCGGAGGTCGCGCTGCACGCCCGATCACCGCGGTCGATGCGCCTGCGCTCGCCGATCCGGCCAGCTCGATCGTCGAGCTGGTCTACGTCGTCGACAACGCGGACTCGGCGTTCCTCCCCGGACAACGCGTCCTCGCGACGCTGCCGCTGAGTGGGGTCACGCGCGGTGCCGTGGTCCCGCTCGCGAGCGTGATCTACGACGTCCACGGCGGCTCGTGGATCTACACGGTCGACAAGCCGCACACGTTCTCGCGCCGCCGCATCGAGATCCGGGACGTGCTCGGCACGGACGTCGTTCTCGAACGCGGCCCCAAGGCCGGCACGGTCGTCGTCACGGCGGGCGTATCGGAGCTCTACGGGAGCGAGTTCGGATCGAAATGATCCGCTGGTTGATCCAGACCAGCCTGACCTATCGAGGCGCGGTGGTCGCGCTGTCGATCGCGTTCCTCGTGTTCGGTGCGCGAGCCGCGTCGAACACGCCCCTCGACGTGTTCCCGGAGTTCGCCGCGCCGCTCGTCGAGGTCCAGACCGAGGCAGCGGGGTTGACGAGCGTCGAGGTCGAACAGCTGGTGACCTCGCGCCTCGAGACCGCGCTCGCCGGCACACCGGGCCTGGTGATGATCCGATCGAAGTCGGTCCCCGGGTTGTCGTCGATCGTGATGATCCTCGACGCGGATGCGCAGCTCCACGCGGTCCGTCAGCTCGTCGCGGAGCGGCTGCAGATCGCGGCGCATGACCTGCCGGCGACGGTGTCGCCACCCACGATCGTGCCGTCGGTGTCGTCGACGAGCCGCGTGCTCAAGATCGGCCTGTCGTCGAAGACCGTGCCGGTACTCGACCTGTCGTCACTCGCTCGCTGGATGGTGCGACCGCGGCTGATGTCCGTGCCTGGCGTCGCGAACGTCGCGATCTGGGGAGAGCGACCGCGCCAGCTCGAGGTCCAGCTCGATCCCGAGCGCCTCGCCGCCCATCGCGTCACCTACGCACAGGTCGCAACCGCCGTCGCCGATGCTACGTCGATCGGTGCCGGGGGCTTCGTCGACACGCCGAACCAGCGGATCGCGATCACGCACCGGCCCAGCGTGCGCGACGCCTCGGCCCTCGGCGAGATCGTGGTCGTCGACCGGACGACCGCGCGCGGCGTGCGGCTGTCGGAGCTGGCCACCGTGACGGAGAGTGCCCCGCCGGCGATCGGCGATGCCGTGATCAACGGTGGACCTGGCTTGCTGCTGATCGTCGAGAAGCAGCCTGGTGCGAACACGCTCGAGGTCACGCGTGGCGTCGATGCTGCGCTCGATCAACTCCGCCCCGCGATGCGCGGCGTGGTCGTCGATGCGACGATCTTCCGGCCCGCGTCGTTCGTCGAGACCTCGATCTCGAACCTGACGCGCGCGACGGTGATCGGCTGCGTGCTTGTCGTCGTGATCCTGATCTGCTTCTTGTGGAGCTGGCGGACCGCGGTGATCAGCGTCGTCGCGATTCCCCTGTCGCTGCTCGCCGCGATCGTCATCATCGAGGCGCGCGGCTCGTCCGTCAACACGATGGTGCTCGCCGGGCTCGTGATCGCGCTCGGCGGGGTCGTCGATGATGCGATCGTCGATGTCGAGAACATCGTGCGCCGGCTGCGCCAGGCGCGCGCCTCGGGGGATTCTCGCTCGGTAGCGACGATCGTCCTCGAAGCCTCGCTCGAGGTGCGGAGCGCGATCGTCTACGCGACGCTGATCGTGCTGCTCGCCTTCCTGCCGGTGTTCCTGATTCCTGGGCTCGCCGGCTCGTTCTTCCAGCCGCTCGCCGCGACCTACGCGCTCGCCGTGCTCGCGTCGATGATCGTCGCCCTGGTCGTCACGCCGGCGCTGTCGCTGATCCTGCTGCCGCGCGCGACGCTCGCCGAGCACGAGCCGCGGTTCGCGCGGGCGATCAAGCGCGGGTATCGGAGGCTCCTCGAGCGCTGCGTCGATCGCTGGCGCGCGGCAGCGATCGCCGTGGTCGTGCTCCTCGTCGTCACCGCCGGTGTGGCCCGCGGCATCGGCCAGGAGTTTCTGCCGAACTTCCGCGAGACCGATTTCCTGATGCACTTCGTCGGCAAGCCCGGCACCTCGCTCCAGGAGATGCAACGAGTCACCACGCTCGCCGGTCGCGACCTGATGGCGATCCCCGGCGTCCACAGTTTCGGGGCGCACATCGGCCGCGCCGAGCTATCCGACGAGGTCGTCGGCATCAACTTCACCGAGCTGTGGATCAGTATCGACCCCGACGCGCCGCACGACGCCACGGTCGCGCGCGTCGAGGAGACGATCCGCAACTATCCCGGGCTCCAGCGCGACGTGTTGACGTATCTGCGCGAGCGCATCAAGGAAGTGCTGACCGGCGCGAGCTCGTCGATCGTCGTCCGGATCTACGGTCCCGAGCTCGTCGGGTTGCGTGCGCAAGCTGCGGTCGTGGCCGCCGAGCTAGCCCGCGTCGCCGGCGTCACCAACCTCAAGATCGAACCGCAGGTCGATGTCCCGCAGCTCGAGATCCGCCCTCGCCCCGAGGTCCTCCGCGAGCTCGGCATCGGCCCCGGCGAGCTTCGGCGGATCGCGACCATGCTCGTCCAGGGTGCGCGGGTCGGCGAGATCCACGACGGGCTGGCGACGGTCCCAGTCGTGCTCCGCGGGCGGCCGATCCACGATGTCGAGACGATCCGTCACCTGCCGATCGAGACCCCGAGTGGGCTCGTCTCTCTCGAGGATCTCGCCGTCGTCGAGCTCACCGGCGCACCGAACGTGGTGCAGCGCGAGGGTGGTGCGCGGCGGATCGATGTCACCTGCGATGTCTCGACTGGTGACCTAGGCGCGGTCGCGCGCGAGATCGACGCGCGAGTCTCGGCGCTGCAGTTTCCCGCGGGCTACTACCCGCGCCTGCTCGGTGAGTACGCCGCGCGCAACGAGGCGCGTGATCGACTCGTCGGGTTCGGCATCGTCTCGCTGCTGCTGATCATCCTCGTGCTCTATCAGGATTTTCGATCGATCAAGCTGACGGCGCTCGTCGTCTTCACGCTGCCGTTCGCGCTCGTCGGAGGTGTGGTCGTGGTCGCGCTCGGCGGCGGTGCGTTCTCGCTCGGCTCGCTGGTCGGCTTCGTCACCGTGCTCGGCATCGCTGCGCGCAACGGCATCATGCTGGTCAGTCACTACCGGTACCTCGAGGAGCACGAGGGTCCGCTGACCCGCGAGCTCGTCCTTCGAGGATCCGCAGAGCGCATCGTGCCGATCGCGATGACGGCACTCGCGACGTCGCTGGCCCTCGTACCTCTGGTGATCTCGGGCGGCGTGCCCGGTCACGAGATCGAGCACCCGCTTGCGGTCGTCATCCTCGGGGGGCTGGTGACGTCGACGGTGTTGAACTTGTTCCTGCTACCCAGCCTCTATCTTCGCCTGATGCGTCGCACCTGATTTCATCCAATCTTCATCGCTAGCTGCGCGTCGACGTGAGATGTCTACCCGAGTGCTTCGTTGCCTCGTGATGCTGCTCGCGCTCGGGTGGACCACGCACGCGGAGGCCGGCGACAAGTCGTGGTACCGCGGCAAGTACGGCAAGAACCGCGTCACGCATCTCACCCTCACCGTCGGTGCGGGTGTGGGTTGGCTGTCGGCCGAGCTGCTCAGAGATACTCTGGTGCCCGAGCGGTGTCGCTGGTGTGAGCCGCCGGGATTCGATCGCGCGGCTCGCAACGCAGTGGTCTGGAACAACTCCGACCGCGCGAACACGCTCAGCAACTTCAACGCCTATCTGGTGTCACCGATCGTCGGCTTCGGCCTGTTGATCGCGTCCGATCACGACGCCAGCGCCACCCGCCTGATCGATGACCTGTTGCCGATCCTCGAGACCGTCGCATTCACCCAGCTCGCGATGCAGTTCGCGAAGCTCGCGGTCTTGCGCCAGCGGCCGTACGCCCACTTCGACACCACCAACGCCGCGTTCAACTCCGACGACAACCTGTCGTTTCCATCGGGCCACAGCTCGCTCGGCTTCGCGATCACGACGAGCGCCGGCCTGGTGGCGCACTGGCGCGGGTACAAGACGGAGCCGTACATCTGGGCCCTCGGGATCACGCTGTCGCTGACGACCGAGTACCTGCGGATGGCCGCCGACAAGCACTACCTATCGGACGTCCTCACCGGCGGACTGGTCGGAGTCGGCGCGGGGCTCCTCGTCCCGCGACTGATGCGTCGCGATCTGGTGATCGTGCCAATCAGCAACGGAGCCGCAGTCGCTGGTAGCTTCTGAGCGTGCGCCGGATCCTCGCGATCGCCATCCTCGCGGCGTGCACCCCACCGGTGGTTGCGCCGACCTCACCAGGGGCCAGCTTCGATCTCCATCCGGCCGACCTCCGGCGGCGAGGAGCACCGAAGGCACTGCTGGCTCGCCTGCGTACCGACGTGTTCACCTACTTCCGGATGCTCGCGGATCCGTTCGAGCGAAGGACGTGCGCTGCCTTCGAGGAGGAGCTGTCGTCGCTACCGCTCACCGCGCTCGAGGGAGACGCGCATCTCGAGCAGTTCACGGTCACCACCACGTCCTACGGCTTCGATGACTTCGATCGCGGCGGGTTCGGTCCCGCGGTCGTCGATCTCGTTCGCTACGCGGCGTCGATTCATCTTGCATGCAAGCTGGTTGCGTTCGAGTGCGATGCCGAGGGGACGGTCGAGCGGTTTCTCGCCAGCTACCGCAGTGCTCTGATCGCGAGGGCCACTCCGAAGGAGCCTTCGATCGCGAAGCGCTTGCGGGCGCGCGCGTCGCGGTCGCGCGGCGAGTGGCTCGACTGGATTCAACGGTCGCTCGGTCCTCTCGAACCAAACTCCGAGCACGTGCTGCGCACGAGGTGGGACGAGTACATCCAGCAGATCGACGCCGACCCCGATCAGATGGCGATCGTCGCGGCCGGGATTCCGCGCGACGGGGTCGGCAGCTCGACGGTGCGGCGCGCCTTGATCCGCCTGGCCGGCCCGACCAGCAGCGCCGAGGATGACTTGCTCGTCGAGGTTCGCGAAGGCATCACGTCGCTCGAGCGGAGCTGCGTGTTTCGAGGTCCGCCGAACGAGCTGGTCGCGTTGTTCGCGATGTCGCTATCGCGCCGCGAAATGCCACCGGTGCATGGCTTCATCCTCGGTGGTTCGGTGTGGCTGCAGTCGTGGGAGCCCTCGCACGTCGAGCTCTCGGTCGCCGATCTCGCGAGCGCGACCGAGCTCGACGAGTTGGTAGTCGATGCTGGCAACCAGCTCGCGCGGCAGGCTGCGTGGTTTCCCGAGCTCGAGCGGCGTGCCGCGCAGGTGGCCGCGCTCGACAAGACCCGACAACGGATCGCGATCCTCGCGCACGACTACGCACGCGATACCCAACTCGCGTGGACACGGTTCGTCGCCGAGCGCTGAAGCCACAGTCGTGCGCCTACGTCGCACCGCCGATCGCTTCATTCAATCTTCGTTGCCGACGACCTGCAGGCATGAGAATGAGGGCGAATGCCTCGCGCTCTGGTGATCTTGGTTGTCGTCCTCGGACTCACGCAGCGCGCCGACGCAGATACCGAGGCCTGGTATCGCGGCAAGTACGGGCGCAACCGCATCACACACCTGAGCATCACGCTCGGGCTCACGGCCATCTACTTCGGCACCGGCTCCGCGTTCAAGAACGCGTTCGGCAGCCCCGATTGTCGGTGGTGTGACCCACCTGGTTTCGATCGCGCGACGCGCGACGCCGTGCTGTGGAACAACACCGACCGCGCGCAGACCTACAGCAACGTCAGCGCCTACGTGTTGTCGCCGATCGCCGGCATCAGCTTGCTCGTCGCCTCCGATCACGACGCCGGCACGGCGCGGCTGATCGACGACTTGTTGCCGATCGTCGAGACGATCGTGGTCACGCAGCTGCTGAACCGCGTCCTCCGATACGCCGTGGGGCGCGAGCGGCCCGACGACCACTTCGGGACCACCGGACGAGATCCGGCGGAGGACATCAACCCGTCGTTTCCGTCGGGCCACACCACGTTCGGGGTCGCGATCACCACGAGCGCGGGCTTGATCGCGCACTGGCGCCACTACAAGACCGAGCCGTACATCTGGGGCGCCGGCATCACGCTGTCGGTCGCGACCGCGTACTTGCGAATCGCCGCCGATCAACATTACGTGTCGGACGTGCTTGTCGGCGCGGTCGTCGGAGCCGGCGTAGGCGTGCTCGTCCCGCGCTTGATGCGGCGCGACCTCCAGCTCGTACCGGTCAAGGACGGCGCGGCGATCGCCGGGAGGTTCTAGAGATCGCGCACCAGCTGCGCGAGCTTCGCGCGATCCACTTCGTCGAGCCGGCCCGCGAGTTGAGCCAACAACGCCGCTTCGAGCTTCGCGTGCTGCGCGTACGCCAGCTCGAAGCGCTCGAACAGCGAACGCATCGTGGTCACGTTCGAGCTCGCCACCACGTGGCACATCCGAGCGACCACGCCGCAGATCGTGTCGTGCGCTGTCTCCATCGCCTCCACCGACGCGGCGAGCTCCGGGAACCGTTCGGTGACGAACGGGAACAGCCCCTCTTCTTCGCGTGCGAAGTGGAGGAACAACTCCTCGCGGAGCGCGACGAGCTTGACGTCGACGCGCTGGTTCGCGTCGCCCTCACCGGCAAGCAACTTACCAACCTCGAGCACACGCCGATTGATGTCGGCGTGGTCGTGGACCAACGCGTCGATGGGGTCTTCCGTCACTGGAGATCGAAGATCACCGCAAAGGCGTCGTCGTTGGTAGTTTCCGTCTGCGCATTCGCCGCCCCACCGCCCTTGTAGCCGACGACGATCGCCTTGGTGCCCGATACGGTCGCGCCCCAGAACTGGTCGTTGCCGTCGGCGCCGAGCTTGAACACGTGGACGCCGTCCCCGTAGGCGGTGTCGAGCTGGCCCGTCCCGTCGGCGAACGCGACGACCGCATCCTGTGCCGGCAGGTTGCTCGGGCCCATCGCGCCTATCAGCAGCGTCTTGCCGTTCGGCAGCGCGAGCGCGTTGTGACAGTTGCTGCCGAGCATCGCACCTGACGGGTCGAACACCAGCGCACCGGTGGTCGCGTTGTTGAACGTCAGGTCGCGCACGTTCGCGCCCGACGCGGGATCGACGTGGAAGCGCAGGGAGATGAAGTCGTTGGTGTCACCGGCCGCACGGCCGTAGCCCGCGGTCGTGAACTTGCCGTCGCTGTGGAGCGCGATGTTATAGACCTCGGTCTGCACCGCGAGCACCGGCTCGTGGAACACGCCCTGCGCATCGGCACCCCACGTGGTGTCGAGCGTGCCGTTCGCGGCGAGCTTGAAGAGCACCGGCTGCACGGTGTTGCCCGATGAGGGCGTCCTCGCATACCCCGAGACCATCAGCTTGCCGTCATCGAGGACCTTGAGCGCGCGCGCCGTGGCGTTGGTCTCCTGGATGTCGAGACGGAACTGGCCGGGCTTGGTATCCGCGGCGTGCGTGAAGCCGTTGCCGAGCGTGATCGACTGGCCACCAAACCCCGCGGTGTCGACGGTGCCGTCCGGGAGCAGCTTGACGACCGTGTAGTCGGTGTCCGTGCGCTCCGCGTTCGCATCTGCGGACTTCTTGCCGACGCCGCGCGAAGCGCCGTGAAGAAAGATCTCGCCGGTGGCGGCGACCGCGAGGCTACGCGAGGAATCCGCGCCGGTCGGCGTGGTGCCGTTCATGATCGCGTCGTTGAGGCTGATGATCGCGACGCCGAGGGTGCCGAACGTGGTGTCGAGCGTACCGTTGATGTCGAGGCGCGCGATGCCGAGATCGCGATCGCCGGTGATCGTCGGGCTGGCCGTGGTCCCGCTGACGAGGATCTTGCCGTCGACCTGGATGGCGAGGTCGACTTCATCCGCACCACCGACAAACTCGATCGGCGTGGCGACGATGCCGTTCGCACCGAAGGTCGCGTCAGGGGCGCCCGTCGGGAGATAGCGCACGACGGTGACGAACCGTTTGCTCGCGACCGTCTGCCCCACAAAGCCCGCCGCGTAGAACGTGCCGTCGGGACCCGCCGCCGCCGACTGCAGCTGGTCCGGACCGGCCACCGAGAGCGGCACCGCGAACGGCGTGGGCACCACGAACCCGGGGTTGGAGTCGGGCGGCGAGTCCGGCGTCGGCGTATCCGGCGTTGGCTCCAGGCTGTCCGGGTTGAGCGGGTTGTTGTCAGTGTTATCGCCGCACGCGATCAGCGCGACGAATCCCAGGGCAAGCTTCTTCATATCGATGCTCCAGATTTATCGAATTTGAAAACTATTTTCAATAACGATGCGTTCAACTAGACTGCAAACGATTGCGATTACTGGAACTTATTTGAAACTAAAACCTGCCCTTGTAGCCGAATGATACCAGACGAGGCGCATTGGGACGTGCTCCATACGGCCGCCGCGAGATGATCACCTGCTCGTCGAACAGGTTCGAGCAGGTCGCATAGAGCTCGGAATTCTCGTGCAGCGTGACGTGGCCGTTGAGGTTCACCGTCAGCAGCGGCTCGGCGCGCGCGGCTGCTTCGATCGATCCCGCACCCGCGACATCCCGCGATTCGCCGAGATACGAGACGCGTGCACCGAGCTCCCATTTCTTCGTCTTCACGCCGCCCGAGACGGCGAGGATCTGGCGCGGCAGGTACGGCAGCTCGAAGCCCTTCTCGACCTCGCCCCACCCAGCGAAGTCCGACGAGAACGAGCTCTGAAATGCCGAGTGCGTGTACGTGTACGCGGCGGACAGCGGCAGCACGAGCTTGTTCGTGAGTGGCCATTCGCTGCCGACTTGCAGCTCCGCGCCGTAGACGTGCGCGCGACCGCCGTTGAACTCCTCTCCCTCCTGCATCTCGGTGCACCCGCTCGCGAGCGAGCACGAGCCCTTGAGGTTCTTGTAGTTGGAGAAGAAGCCGATCAGGTCTCCCGAGATCCGCTGACCCCGCAGGCGCAACCCCGCCTCGTAGTTGAGGCTCGATTCGGGCAGCACGCCGCTCGCCTGCGCCGTCGGAGCAACGGGCACGAAGCCGCGATGCACGCCGGCGAGTGCGGAGAACCCTTCGAGGATCGTGTACTCGACACCGCCGCCCGGGATGATCACCGCGTAGTCGCCGGCGTTCTGCGCTTGCGTCAGCCGATCCGCGTAGCGGAAATCGATCAGCTCGACGCGCGTGCCCGCGGCGAACTGAAAGCGCTTCCAGTACACGCGATCCTCGACGAACGTCGCGAGCGCGAGTGTCTCCGCACGCGAATCGAGCACCTTCTCCTCGGGCCGTGCGCCGCGCATCAGCACGCCGTCGACCATCTGGTACGCGTCCTCGAAGCGCCGGCGATCCGCGCGATCGAAGTGGATGCGCGCACCGACCGCGACATGATGGTTGAAGTCGCCGGTCGCCTTCTCCGCGGACCACGTCGACTGGATGCCCTGCGACGCGAACCGGCGATTGTTGGTGCCGAGGATCAACTCCTCCTCGGGGCTACCGGTGTCGGCCTGGCCGCTGAGGATCGCGTAATAGACCTGGTTGGCGCCGGCGTCGGGATTCGCGAGCAAGCTGTAGAAGTCGCGCTGCCCGACGAAGCCGTCGACCTTGCCCCACACGCGATGGAAATCGTGGCGGTACGCGACCGTCTCGATCCGCGAGTGCAGCCCGAGCTCGAGCTTGTGGCGCGCGCGATATCGAAGATGGTTCCAGGTCATCTCGTCGAGCTGCGAGCCCATGTAGCGACGCTGCGGCGTGACGGCGAAATCCTCGTCGGTGAGGCCGGTGTACGTCTCGTGGCTGGTCTCGTGGCCGTAGCCGAGCTTGAGCTCGAACGTGTGGAAGTCGGTCGCAGACGGCGCGGACGTCGCCTGCATCGTCAGCAGCGCGTCGTGTTTCGCGAAGCCGGTGGGTCCGCCGTTGTCGAGAGCCTTGAACCCGTCGGTGCGGATGCCGACGTACTCGCCCATCACGCCCCAGCGTTCGCGGCGCTCGGCCGCGCGGAGGTGGAGCTTGCCGTAGTTGTCGCTACCGCCCGCGATGTCGACGTACGCGGCGCGATCGCCGGGCATCGGCTCCGAGATCAGATCGATCGCACCACCGACGGTGTTCGGACCGAACCGGATCGCCGACGGGCCCTTGGTGACCTCGACGCGCGACATCCGCGTCATCAGCGGCGTGTAATAGGCGGCCGGTGCGGTGTACGGCGCGGGCGCGATCAACACGCCGTCCTCCATCAGCGTGATCTTCGACGAGCGATCCGCGGCGGCGCCGCGCATCCCGATGTTCGGGCGCAGGCCGTAGCCGTCCTCGTCGCGCAGGTACACGCCGGCGACATTGCCGAGGATCTTGTGGAGATCGTCGGACTCCTCGCGCTCGAGCCGCTCCTTGTCGAGCATGGTCTTCGCACCCGGTGGTGCACGATCCACGATCTCGACGGTCTCGCCCTCGGCAGCCTCGGCCAGATCGTCGTCGGCATTCGCCGTGCTCGCGATCAACGAGAGGGCGACGACTTCAATCGTTGTCAGTCGCGACATCGTCGGGGATCTCCAGGTTCAGCAGCGTCAGGAACTGGGTCTTGAGGTCGGCGGTGAGCTGCTTCACCGCCGCGTGCGCGGCGACCACCTTCGCGTAGTCGCCATCGAGCGCGGTCAGGAAGCTGTCGGGTAGCGCCGCCGCGGCGGCGATCGCGGCATCCAGGTCCGCGGTCATCGCCTCCGCGACCTCGGGGTGACCGACACCGATCAAGAAGTCGTCGAACCCTGGACCGTCGACGACCGCCGCGCCGGTGAAGCCTTCACGCAGCGCGGCGAGGTTCGCGCGGATCGCGAAGGTCGCGCGATCGGAGATCGGATGCTCGACCTCGCGCAGGCACGGTTCTCCGATGGTGCCGCATACGTTGATCGTGATGCCCGACGTCTCGCCGAGCTTCATGTCCTTGATCATCTTGTCCGTGTAGAACATCGAGTCGGAGATCACGTTCGCGGCGGACTGCGCGCTGGTGATCGAAGAGCCGCTGGAGCCGGCGTTCGATAACTCACCGACGAAGTTGCCGCCGTCGGCCTTCCACGCGGTCACGAGGAGCTCCGCCTGAGCCGCGACATCGAGCGCGATCGCCTCGGCGAGTCGGCACCGCGCGCGCTGCAGGTTTGCACCGAGTGCGTCCCAGCCCGCGGGCGTCTGTAGGCAGGTGTGCTCGGGCGAGTCGATGTAGATTAGATATTCGATCGCCGCGAGCGAGCGTGCGTTGACCAGCTTCGTCGACACGTCGTAGCTCGCCGGATTCGCGAAGCGCGACGCGGTGTCGCGATCGAGAGAGCACGTGGCGAGCAGCGGCCAGCCGTAGATCCGATCGCGCAGCGTGTTGTTGTCCATCGCGGCCGGTCCAACCAGGAGCGTGTCGGCGCGCTGCCAGCGATCGACCGCGGCAACCCATGCCGCCTTCGCAGCATCGCGAGTGGCGCCGGTCGCGTTCGCCTCGACCGCATCGCAGTACGCCTCGATCGCACCCGGCAACGCGGCAGCCGAGGTGCGGAACTCGGTCTGGATCGGCAGCAGCACGTGGGTCGCGAGGTGCGTGAGCATCGCGGTGCGATCGAAGCCGTCCTGCGGCGCATCAGGCGTCGGTGTGTCATCTCCACGCCCTCCACACGCGATCACGAACAGCAGGAGCGGTGACGAGCGAACCATTCCCCGTGGATCTCAGAATTGAAAACGTTTATCAACTTCAGTTTTCAGATATCTATAAGTCCTATTTATTTCATAACTTTACGAAGCTTTGGCGGAGGTTCTTCAGGAGCAGGCAACACCCAGTCACGCGGTCCGACATCGGTCAGCGACCGGAGGTCGACCTCGGGATCGATCATCGGATGGGGCGCCCGACCATTCAGGGAGACCTGCGTCTCGGCATGCAGCGTGAAATCGCGATACCCGCGGTCCTCCAGATCAGTCGCGACTCGCCGCGCGAGCTGAAGGATCAGATCCGGCTGCCCCGCCATCTCGCGCTCCTGGCGCGGTGTCACGTACTTCGTGGGTGGCACCTCGAGGCGCCGACCGTTCGCGAACCTCGCGATGAAGGTGATGCTGCCCTGCTTCTCGCGGACCACCACATGCCACGCGAACCGCATCCCATCCTCGTTCCACAGCACGTCGCCGGGATACACGATGTGGCGCAGTGGCAGGACGATCTGGATCGCGACATGGATCGCGATCACGCAGAGCGCGATCCGGCGTGGTGGCGAGAATGCTTTCACCTCGGCCACGAGCTCGGGCTTGCCCAGCAGTCGGCGCGGCCAACTCGGCGAGAATAGGATCAGCGCCGACGTGGTCATGATGAACGGGAACATGCCGATGTTGAGCAAGTAGCCGGTCGCCGCGTGAAACCCGACGAGCGCGATGTATGCGACGAGCCGCGTGCGCCGGATCGACAGCCACAGCGCGATCGTGGTGTCGAACAGAAAGCCCGCCCACGACAGTGCCATCGCGAACCACGGCTCGTCGAAGACCCGTCCGATCACGGGCGTGTCGACGCGCGCGGTCAGCCACAGGTTCAGCGGCTGACCGTGCAGCAACCAATCGACCTTGAGCTTCGCGAGGCCGGCGAACACGTAGACGACACAGATCTGAAAGCGCAGCAACCAGACCTGCCACGCTGGAATCCAGACGCGATGTAATGCTGGATCGCGACACGCATCGAGCGACCACATCCCGGCGGCGGGCAAGCAGGCGAGCTGCACGCCGAGCAGCACGACCAGGTAGTTGTGATTGAGGTAGTTCGTGACGTCGATCAGCTGCGTGTACGCGAAGCCGAGCGTGAACAAGGCGGTGACGATGCGGTGATACAGGCCGAGCGCGATCATCAACGCCAGCACCGCGAGCACCGCGTAATTCAGATAAATGCCCCAGGCGGGCCATGCCTCCACCCACCCGAAGCCGGGATATTTGAACGCCCAGGTTGGCTCGACGTACATCGTATCGAGCCACCCGCTGGCGATCAGCCGCAGCGCACCGAAGCACATCACCGCGCCGAACAAGATCCGGAACACGGCAAGCGAGCTAGCGTCGACCGGACGCAGCGCGTGATCAACGAACCGACGCACGCGCGATCAGTATCAGATCAGCCGATCACGCGACCGAGATGCTCGACACCGGAGAGGTGGTAGCAGAGCAACAACGTGTACGCGCTGGCTGTCGCGAGCAGGCCGACCCGTGCCGTGCGGCGCTCGCGCAACCGCCACAGCACCAGCACGCCGAGCGAGACCAGCGAGAGTTTGGCCAGCATGAACAGCACCGGACTGGCGGCGAGCACCTGATCCATCAACGGGTTCGACTCGGTCGCGAGGCCCGACCGCGTGTAGACCAGCGTGAACATCGCGTCGAGCAGGTTGAGCACGACCACGATGCCGGCAGCGAGCAGCACCACGTCGAGGCGCTTCGGCTGGGTCGCGATGTGCTGCATGAATCGCGTACAGTGCACACAGCACGCCGCAGCTCCAGCGTTCTCAAGCCCTTGATCCCAGGTCTGACGCGAGTGGTCAGCGTGGCTGCTTGGCAATTCCGGTAGCCAGATCGCACAGCTGGATCAGCCAGTCCGAAAACGCAAAACGCCCACGATTGCTCGCGGGCGTTTCGAACATCAACGTCGTCTGGTTACCAGCCGCCGCCACCGTCGTCACGACCACCACCACGACCACCACGACCGCCACGACCGCCGCCACGACCGCCACGACCACCGCCGCCATCACCGCCGCCGCCGCCACGGTCACCACCGCCGCCGTAACCGCCGCCACCACCGCCGAAGCCACCGCCGCCGCCGCCACCACCAAAGCCGCCGCCTCCGCCGCCACGAAAGCCACCGCCGCCGCCACCACCGCCACCACCGCGGTTCTGGCGCTGCTCGGCCTCGTTGACACGGAGCGGGCGACCGTCGAGGGTGCGACCGTCCATGCCCTCGATCGCCTTGGTGGCTTCCTCGGGGGTACCCATGGTCACGAACGCGAAGCCGCGCGAGCGGCCCGTTTCACGGTCCGAGACCAGGTGGACATCGCTGACGGTTCCGAATTCCTGGAACGCGGCGCGGACGCCTTCAGCATTGGTGTTGAACGAAAGGTTTCCAACGTACAGACGAGTGTTCATCGCTTGCTCGATCTGGCCCAAAAACGAGGATTCAACCCGCCCCAGAGGGGGCCATGTAGTGCTCTCAAGCGGGTTTCAGAATGGATTTCTGACTGTTCCCACTGAGCACCGGAGGCAGAACCTGAACCCGACGAGCTGTGGCAGCGCAATTGTTACCCGCAGTCCAAGACGATCGCTATGGACAAGTACAGAGAGGACACAAGCTTGCGGATCTAATGGGGGAAAAACGGCGAAACTGGCTCGGTCAAACAGGTGTCCGTAAACGCAACGAGTATGCTCGATCCGCATGAATGAGCTCGAGCGTTCGCTGCTGCGCCGGTTGCGCGAGCGAGACGAGCGGGCGTTCCGCGAGCTCGTGACGCTGCATCGCGACCGCGTCTACAACATCTGCTACCGGATGATGGGGTCCAAGAGCGACGCTGAGGACGTCGCCCAGGAAGTCTTCATCGCGGTGTTCAAGACGATCGACTCGTTTCGCGAGGAGTCGAAGTTCTCGACCTGGCTGTACCGAGTCTCGGTCAACCACTGCAAGAACAGGATCAAGTACCTCGCGCGTCGCCACGACCGGGATCGCGACGAGCTCGACGAGAACTCGGCCGGGACCAACGGCGTCTCGATCGGGACCCCGGCGCGGCTGTCTGCGGATCGCGCGCTCGAGGGCATTCAGATGGAGGAGCTGTTGCGCGAGGCCATCAACAGCCTCGACGAGGAGCACCGCACCGTCGTCGTGCTACGCGATGTCGAGGATCTCTCGATCGAGGAGATCTGCGAGATCACCGACCTTCCTGACGGCACCGTCAAATCGCGTCTCCACCGCGCGCGGCTCGCGCTACGCAAGAAGCTGCAGAAACACGGATTGTCATGACGCAGGAAGAAGAGGATGTGGTGATCGCGACGCTGTCGGACTATCTCGACGGCACGCTGCCAGAAGTCGACCGCTCGAAGGTCGAGGCGAAGCTCGGGAATGATGAGGACTACAAGCGGATCCTCGGCGAGCTCAAGGACATGCGGAAGCCCGACGAGATCTCCGCGGTGCTCAAGGCGCGCGTCGCACCCGCGGACGACTTCAACGCGAAGGTAGAGAACACGATCCATCAGCGCTCGGCGGGGCGCTTCTTCGCTCGCAAGACGTTCGGTGACCGCGTCCCGTTCTCGGCAGTGCTCGTCATCGCGGTGCTCGGGCTCGCGATAATCGCCTACGTGCTGTGGTCGTCGCAGACCGGCTCGCTGAAGATGGACAAGCGCGGCGGCGAGACCAAGGGCTCGTCGGAGATCGTTCCGAAACCCTAGGCGCGTTCGTCGAGCGAGTCGCAGAACTGGCGCAGTGGCTCGCGGCGCTCCGGCGGCACGTACTCGAGATTGACCTGGCGATCCGTCACCTCGAAGAACGAGCGCTCCGCATTCAACAGATCCTTCTCGGCGCGGTCGATCTCGTTGGTCTCGATGTCCTGAAGATTCTTGCGTACGAGATCGGCTTCGGAGGTCAGCTTGTTCTCGACGAAGAAGCCACCGAGGATCAACTTCGCTTTGACGGCCATCGAGTGGACATCGTCCTTCGTGCGGTGCGGCAGCGACAGCGCTTGATGGAGGAGCTCGGCCGCCACCGGCGAGGCTCGCTCGTACGCGCGGCGGACGATGAACCCGAGGTCGAACAGCGCGAGGTGCGGCGCGAACACCATCTTCGCCATCCGCGCCATGCCGGCGTAGTAGACGAAGTGGCAACCGATCTCGCGGAGGAGCTCGGGGCGGTCGACGAGCGTGCGGGCCAGCTTTCGATACTGGTGGAACACGTCGTAGACGGCGCGCAGGTTGCCCTTCTTGATCGCCTCGCGCAGGAAGTTGTTGAAGAACCGGATGCACAGGCGCAGCGCCTCGGTGTCGTGATTCTCGTGGGCGCGGCTCGCGATCACGCGCAGCGCGTCGGAGAACACCGAGACGGTGTCGGGCGCCGAGGACAGCGCACGCATGAAGCCGAGCTCCAGCTGGAGCAGCGTCTTGTACTCGTACCAGGTCTTGTCCTCGGACATCATCTCGAGCGCTTCGTCGGACAAGCCGACGAAGTCCGCGCGATCGACGACGAACCACTCCTTCGGCATCCGTCGCTTGTGCTTGTCGTAGTCGTCGAGCATGCACTTGAGCGCCCACGCGCCCTCGGCGGCGACATCGCGATCGGTGCGGTCGAGCGCCTTGATGATGATCGTGCCGAGCTGGCCGATCCGCCGCAGTGCTTCTTGCTGCGAGCTGGCGGGATCGCGGCGGCGTTCGGCGACTTGCTGCGCGATCACCGTCGAGGTGCTCTGCAGGCGGACGAGCAGCCGCGACGGATCGATGAAGCGGATGACGTAGAAGAAGTAGGGCAGCAGCAAGGCCCAGCCGACGAGGGCGAACACGACGGCGATCGTGATCGCGTAGGTCGGCGCGAACTCGGGGCCGATCATGTAGTCGACCCACAGCACGTGCGCGGCACCGACCGTGATGAACGTCAGTACGATCCGATTGATCCGATCGCTGAGGAACATCTCGATCAGCTTCGGCGTGTGCATGTTCGCCGTCAGCGGGATCGCGAGCGCGATCATGCCGAGCAGCATCGCGAGGATGTTGTTGTAGGCGCGCGCCATCGGCGACAGCACGTCGACGAGCTTCGCGTTCTGGTTGACCCCGGCGAAGCTCGCACCGGACCAACCCGGGAAACCGGCGCGCCGCCACTCGAGGAAGAACTCGAGGCCGAACAGCAGCGTGAAGAACACCAACGCGGTCGCGAACGATCGAAGGAAGAGCCTACGCATCGCTAGTCTGCCTCGTCCTCGAGAAACGCGAAGTAGCGCTCGGGAAGGTCATCGAACTCGAGCGCGCCACCGCAGCTCGGACACTTGAACACCGGGGGCTCGAGGTTCGACGCGAGGATCGCAGCCGATTGCAGCAGGCGCTCCTCCTGGTGATCGCAGCCGATGCAGTGGAACGGCGCGAAGAACGAGGTCACCGTGCCACGCCCGATCACGTCGCGCACCATCGAGGCTTGCAGGATGAACGGCACCGAGCAGGCGTGGAACTCGTAGCCCTGGATCCGGGCCTGCCGCAAGAACTCGCACCAGGCGCGCACGCCGAGCGAGTTCATGTACGTCACCTGCGCGGTGTCGAACACGACGCGACCCACCATCGCCGGCAGCAGCTCGTCGAACCGCGTGGCCTCGGTGAAATCGCCGCGCAGCACGACGCGCGTGCGCTCGCCATCCTTGACCACTTGCCACTGCGTCAGCTTCGCGAGCACGCCGCGCGCCTCGGGGCTTAGCTTCTCGAACGCGACTCCGACAACCGTCTTGCCCTCGCGTGGCTGCGCCCACAACACCTTGCCGGCGATCGTGAGCGCGGTGCCTGCCGACGAGATCGCGAGCTGAAGCACACAACCCTCGGTGACCGGTTGCGCGAGCATCAGGCGCACGCCGTCGACGGACAGGTTCGACACCATCGCATCGAGCGTCTTGCCGTCGAGCTCGACCACGACCGAGAAGTCCTCGGCCCCCAGGCGTGGTTCGCCGAGCTGGATCGCGACGACGTCGTACAGCTCGTCCGCGGTCATCGGTGCGATCAGCAGCTCGTCGCATCCCGACGACGCGATCTCGCGCATCTGATCTCCCGACAACAGCTTCCCTCCGACAAGAATGACGCGCGTCGACGGACTCTTGGCCTTGATCGCTTTTGCGACCCCTCCGTCCTCGACCTCGAGCACCACCAAGGCGGGCTCCTCGCGATCGAACAGGATGCGCGGGTCATCCCCGGCGCGGACGACGACGAGCTCGAGCCCTAACCGCTTGAATGGTGCAGCGGTGAAATGCCGCAACAACTCCCCGTTGTTGGAGACCAAGACCTTAGCCACGACCAGATCCAAGCTAACACCATGCAGCGACTGATGGTTGCGGCGGTGTGCAGGTTGTCTATCTGGGGTGACGCAGCCAGCAGACACCCACGCCAGCTTTCGCGGTGATCGCCGCGGCACGAGACCTGCTCGAACAGTCCTCGTGCCCATCAAAACACTCTCTTCTGACGACCTCGCTCGCGTTGCCGGCGGCGCCGGCGGCGCCATTCTCGGTGGTATCGGCCAAGCAGCCAGCGGTGTCGGTGGCCTCATGGGAGGCATCGGCGGCTTGCTCGGAGGCATCGGTCAGCTGAAGGTTGCGAAGGCGCAGGCCAACGCGATCAACGGTGGAACGGCGGGTGGTGCGCCCGGCGGCGGCGGCGGCGGCGATCCCGGTGCGGGCGGAGCTCCGTCTCCGATGGCGGCGCCCGGTCCGTCGAGTGGTGGTGGTGTCGGCAGCGGCGATCCGCTGACCCGCATCAGCAACAACGTCTCGATCTCGTAATCGCCATTCGGCGGCCGCTGTTGCCCGACAGCGTTTCCTCCTCACCTCGGTTCACCACATGAAGCCTCTCAAGACGATCTCTGTCGACGATCTGTCCCGCGTTGGCGGCGGATTCCTGCCGCTCCTCGGCCTGATCGGAGCCGGTGCAGGACTCGCCGGTCAGATCACCGGCGCGATCGGTCAATCGAAAGCCAAGAAAGCCGAAGCGCTCCAGCAGCAGAACCAGGCGGCGATGGCGGGCGGTGCGGGTGGTGCTGCGCCGAGTGGCGCGAGCCCCGGAGGTGGTTCTCCCGGCGGTTCGAATGGATCGGTCAGCGCCGACGGCCTGACCAAGATCACGACGAACGTGTCGATCAGCTAGACCGTGGCTTACAGCGCCGCGCGCAGGATCACGATGAGCGCGATGAACAGGATGATCGCGCCGCCGATCGTCGAGAAGCCACGCACCAGAACACCGCGATCATAGGCCTCGCGCTCCGTGGTCAACTTCTCGATCTCCGTCGTCCGCGCCGTGATCGCGCCGCGGATCCGATCGATCCGCTGGTAGAGCTCGGCGAACACTGCGCTGTCGATCCGGTTGAGATTGACGAGCGTCCCGAGGGTGACGAGCCGCTGCTGGATCTCGGCTTCGGCGAGCCCGATCTCGCGCGACTTGCGCTTCTGCTCGGCATCGAGCTCGGCGAGCCGATGCGTGTGCCCTTCGCGGGCATCGGTCAAGCTGCGTTTCGCGGCATCGAACTCGGCGCGTGCGGCATCCAGGCGTGCGACGGCTTCGCCGATCGGACGCTCGAGTGCGGCGAGCTTGCGATCGACGTCCTGGCGCTCGGGCTCGAGGACGGCGGCTTCCTTGCGATAGCCCTCGGCGCTGCGACGCAGATCTGCGCGGACCTCGGCGATCGTGGTGTTGCCTGCGGAGCGATCGTTCTCCTCGGCGTTTTTGAGGTAGTTTTTTTGTCGTCGCTCGAGGTCTTTGCGCTTGTCGCGGAGGGCGCGGCGTTGGCCCTCGAGCTGATGCGACTCCTTCTGCGCTTCATCGGCGGCGTGCTGCGCCTCGCCGAGCTTGGTGTTGCGCTCCGTCTCGACGTCGACGAACTTGCTGTTCTCGTCGGCCTTGCGAGCGTCGACGTCGCCGTGCTCCTTGCCGAGCGCACCCATCCGACCCTCGGCTGCATCGATCGCGGCGTTCTCGGCGGAGAACACGCGACCCTCGATCTTCGCGGTCCTGGCTTCGCGCCCGAGCGCTCCGAGGACCTGGTCGAGTGCTTCGGTGTCCTGCTTGATCTCGGTGCCGAGTGTCTTGATCGCCCCGCGGCGCTGCCACCACGCACGGGAGAACTTCACCGAGTACTTCGCGGCGTTGATCAACCCGGGCTCGGGGATCTCGGGCACCGGGAGCACCTTCGCGGGGGTGAAGGGCCGATCGCCGCCAACCTGGATCCTCGTCGGCGGTGGCGTGGCACCCGCGCGAAGCGACCGCGCGGCAACCTCGACGGCATCTCCACCGTTCGACGGGATCGTCGGATACGCCGGAGCGATCGGCGAAACGGCCGAGGCATCCGGTGGCGGTGGCGTCAGCGGACGCATCGGCGCGTGCGGCCCCGGCGGAGGCAACGTCGGCGGTTTGCGCGACCCCGGTTCGCTCCCCGCAGCAGCACGCATGGGTGGTGGATGCGACGGTGCGTGCGAGCGATGCGGGCCGCTACCCGGCAGCGGGGGTGGCGTCGTCGGAGGACGAGGCGACGAGCGCACGGCGGCGTCGGTCGCGATGTCCGACCGAGGCATCACGCTCGGGATTGGTTGCTGAGAGACATCGCGCGCACGCCGCGTCTGCTCCCCTTCACGTGGCTCTGGCGGTGGCGCCTCGCGACGCTGCGCGGCGGGCCCCGGCGAGAGCGCCGCGAGCAGTGCGCGCTTGTTCGCCTCGGAGGGATCCTCGTACCCAGAGGGCGCGGGCTCGCCGGTTGCCGGTGCGGAGGGAAGGGTGTTGTCCGGGCGCTCCGACACGTGCGCGGCCGCAGGCAACGGCGGCGGTACTGTCGTGCCCGACTTGCGCTGCGGCGCAGCACCGCGCGGTGGCAACTGGACACCCGTCGGCGGTGCATTGCGGGCGCGGCGAGGCGGCAGTGGCGGCAGGCGACGACCGCACGCGACACACGCTGCGTGATCGTCCTGATTCTCCGCCGAGCAGAACGGGCAGAACCTCACGGCGATGACACCCCGCGCTCGTACACGATCTTGCCGCCGACGATCGTCAGCTGGACGTGGGTGTCGAGGATCGTCCGATCCGCGGCGAGCGTGCGATCGAACACGGTGACATCGGCGACGCGACCCACCGCGATCATCCCGCGTGTGCCCTCGGCGAACTCGGCGTACGCGGCGCCGCTGGTGAACGCCGCGAGCGCCTCGTCGAGCGTCAGCCTCTGATCTTGATGCCAGCCACCCGGCGGGTTGCCCGCGGCATCCTGACGCGTCACCGCGGCGTAGATCCCGAGCAGCGGTGCGACTTCTTCGACGGGGAAGTCGCTGCCTGCGGCGAGCGGCACGCCCTTGTCGAGCACGGTGCGCCAGGCATACGCGCCCGTGATCCGCTCGCCAACACGTTGCTCGGCCCACGGCATGTCCGAGGTCGCGTGGGTCGGCTGCATCGAGGCGATCGCCTTGCTCTCGACCAGCCGCTTCCAATCATCCGGCGCGACCACCTGGAGATGTTCGACGCGCAACCTGCGATCGCCCCCATGCTTCGCGCCCGCCGCGAGATACGCATCGAGCACGCTGCCGACGCCGGCATCACCGATCGCGTGGATCGCGACCTGCCAGCCACCGGAGACGGCCGCGTCGACTGCGTCTCTCAAGACGCTGGGCTCGGTGACCCACAGCCCCTTGTTCTTGGGTTCGTCGTCGTACGCCTGATACAGCCGCGCGCCGCGCGAACCGAGCGCACCGTCGGCGAAGAACTTCACGCCGCGCATCACGAACCACCCCGTCGCGGGCGCCGGCGCCACGCGCACGCGATCGAGCTTGCCGGGATCGCCGGCGAGGTACGCGTAGACGCGCAGCGGCAGCTGGTTCGCGGTCGCGAGCCTGCGATAGACGTCGGCCGTCGCGTCCTCGATCCCCATGTCGTGGACGCCGGTGATGCCTGCTTCGACGGCGAGCTTCGCGGCAGCGCGAATCCTCCGCTCGCGGACCTCCGCCGTCGCCACCGGAATCACCGCGTCGACGAGGTCGCCCGCGTTATCGATCAACACCCCGGTCGGCTCACCCGCGGCGTCGCGCAGGATCTTTCCGCCCGTCGGATCGGGCGTCGCCTTGGTGATGTTCGCGAGCGCGAGCGCCTTGCTGTTGACCCAGCTCGCGTGACCGTCGATCCGGCGCACCAGCACGGGCGTGTCGCCGAACGCGACATCGAGCGACGCCTTGGTCGGCCACTGCTGCGCCGGCCAGCGGTTCTGATCCCAGCCTCGCCCGAGCACCCACTCGCCGTGGCTCGCCTTCGAGATGGTCGCGAGCTTGGTCACCGCCGCCTCCTCGGTGGCGAGCCCGCGCACCGAGATGTTCTCGAGATCGACGCCCAGCCCGTAGAGATGGCAGTGCGCATCGATCAAGCCCGGCGTCAGCGTCTTGCCGGCGAGATCGATCACGCGCGTCGATCCGATCGCGAGCCTCTTGATCTCTGGATCGCTACCGACCGCCACGATCACGCCGTCGTCGATCGCCACGGCCTGGGCACGCGGCCGCGCACCATCCATCGTGTGGATGTCGGCATTCACGAAGATCAGCTCGGGCGTGCTCTTGAGGGCCGGCGTCGTGGTTCGGCCCGAGCATGCGCTCACCGCGCTAATCAGTAAGGCCAATCGCGAGATACACTTGGATGTCACCGGATTCGAGACCATACCCGACATCGACACCGAGGAGTGGCAGCACGATCTGCTTCAAATAGAAGCGCGTGCCGACGCCGACCGAGTTCTTGAACGGCGCCATGTACTCCTGAAACTTCGACTGCTGAACACCCGGACCTGCGCGGTTGCGCTCGGCATTCGGGAGGTAGTTGCGGTCGGGACTCTCGGTGTTGAGGAACGTCGTGTACGCCGAATCCCAGAAGGCGAGCGCGCGCACGCCGAACCCCTTGATGGTGAACACGGGTACCGAGTACTCGAGGTTTGCCTGGGCGCGGAAGTCGCCGCGGAACTGCCCGTTGAGCCAGCCGCGCTGCGCGGAGCCGCCCGCCAACCACTCCTGCTGGAAGGGCAGGTGAAATCCGTAGCCGATGTGGCTCTTGAACTGGAGGTTGTGCTCCTTGAAGATCCGCTCGCCGCGGAAGATGCCGAGGCCGGTGATGAAGTAGCGGAAGTCCGAGCCGAGGCCTTCCTGCGAGTTCTCGAACGAGGCGGCCACCTTGTAACCGGTGGCCACGCCGTTGTACGAGGCGCGTCGATCGAACGACATCGTGAACTCGGTCGAGATGTCATTGCCCTCTTTGCCGGGATCGGGGACCGCGTCTGGATCGGAGGTTGGGTCGCCCGTGACCTGCTCGATCGTCGCGCCCTCGACGAGCTTGGACTTGCCGTAGGTGACGCGTGCACCGCGCAATCGCGCGTCGATCTTGAAGCCACGAAACAGCTCGATTCCGAGGCGCAGACCACCGTTCAGATAATTGAGGCGCGATTCGCGGACGGCCTGATTGGCGCCCGCCGCCGGATCCGTCTGCAGGTACTTCACCGGCACCGCGTACTCGAACTGGCGCGAGCTCTTGAGGAACGTGTCGACCTGCGCGTACCACCGCGTGCCGTTGAGGTTCGGGATCACCCACGCGCCGATGAAGAACGAGTCGCCGGTGGCGATCTGGCCATAGAGCAGCAGCTTCTGGTTCTTGCCGAACAGGTTGTTCTCGCCGAAGCCGACGCCACCGCCGATGTTGGTCGGCTGCGTGTAGAACGCCGGCGCGATCACCCACGAGTGCTTGTCCTTGACGATGATCGTGACCTTGACGCCCCCGCCGCCCTTGTGCGGTTCGCTGAACACGCTGGCGTCCTTGAACAGGCCGCTACCGAGGAGCCGCAGCTTGATGGTCTCGATCATGTCGAGGTTCCAGTCGTCCCCGACCTCGATGCGCGCGATCAACGCGACCGTCTCGTCGTCGGTCTTGGTGTTCTCCTCGACGATGATCTCCTTGATCTCTTCGGCGTATGCCGTCGAGACTCCGGTCAAGATCGCGAGAGCGATGAAGAGGCATCTCAGCGACGGTGCCATGCAGAGGGAGTATGGCACGAGGTGGCAGCGTTCCGTGATCGTGTCCAACCGATCACAGCAGGTGGCAACCGTGTTACGAACGCAGCCATGAATCCCGCAGAGGTGGCCACCGCGCTCCTGATCGAGCGCACTCTCCAGGACAGCCCGGCGTACAGGAAAGTCGATGACACGCTGTATGTCATCAAGCAGGGCTCGGCCTACGTGATGATCAGCGTTGTCCCGTGGGGCGACAACCGCGCGATGGTGCGGTGTGCGTCACAGCTCGTGAAGGGCGTCAACGTCGACGGCCCGCTCGCGATGCAGCTGCTCGAGCTCAATGGTCACCTACGCTTCGGCGCGTTCGCGATGGACTCGCTGGAGCACACGATCCTGTTCACCCACACGATCCTCGGCGGCACCACGCTCGATCCCGAGGAGCTGACGGCCACGCTGCGCGACGTCGCGCTGATCGCCGACGAGTATGACGACAAGCTGGTCAAGAAGTACGGCGGTCAGCGGATGATCGATCTCCTCGAGGAATCCGCGATGGAGAGGATCATGGACAAGGATCCGGCGAGCTTCAACTTCGACGATTGATCCTGAAGCCCGAGCGATCGCAGCTCGGCGCAGCATCACCGTAAGTTGTGCCGGGGCTGCGACACGACGACAATGGCGGTCATGCGCACACTCCACCTGGGTGTCCTCGCCTGTCTGCTTCCAACCTCGGCGGCAGCCGACGCGGTGACGATCGCTCCCGAGCTCGACAAGCAGGTGGAGACGCTGTCGATCGTGGACGTCTTCAAGGTGGCGGTGCGCACGTCACCCGCACTCGAGCATGCGGCGTTCGATCTCGCGCACGCCGACGCCGCGGTGATCTCTGCGCAGGCGCTCGAGGACTTCCGGTTGGTCACGACGGGTGACTTCTCGCGCGTCAACGGTGCGCCGATCCCACCACTCACCGTGGGTACCAAGAACGATGTCTACACGCTGTCGATGGGGCTCAGCCGGATCCTGCCGAGCAACGGCACGCTCGAGCTCCTCGCGTCGGGCAACAAGACGTCGTCGGATGGCTTCGGCGTGCAGAAAGAATTCGTCACGACATCGGTCAAGCTTCGCCTGACGCAACCGCTGCTCAAGGGCTTCGGGCCGGCGTCCCAGAAGCGACAGATCTTGCGGTCCCAGCGGTCCCGCGACGCGATCGTGCTGCGGATGACGGCGACCGCCGATTCGTTCGCGTCGAACCTCGCCGAGGCGTACTGGCGGCTCGCACTCTCGTGGCGCGCGCTCGAGGTACGGAAGCTTGGCGTCGACTCGGTGCAGAAGCAGAAGAAGATCACCGAGGCCGCGATGCGGACGGGCAAGATCCCCGGTTCGGAGATGATCGCGATCGATGCGGCGGTCGCCAGTCGCGAGCAGGAGCTGATCAACGCCGAGCTCGATGTCGTCGAGAAGTCCCTCGAGCTCCGCAAGCTGCTCGGGCTGCCGGTGAACGCGAACGCGATCGCACTGCGCACCCAGCCACTTCCCAGCGCGGAAGGCGTCGATCCAGACCTGACTGCCATCACCGACGTCGCCGTCAAGAACAGCCCCGACATCGCCGCGGGGTTAGCGATCGCAAATGCGAGCGAGGCAGCCGTCGCCGGTGCCAAGCGCGATCTGCTGCCACGCCTCGATCTGCGGATCGAGGGTGGTCCGCTCGGGACCAGCAGCGACGACGCGGGCGGAAAGGGCAAGGTGCGAGAATCGCTGAATCGCCTCACGGAGCGCTCTGGCTACGCCTTCAGCGCGAACCTCCAGCTCGAGCTGTTCTCCGGAAGGAGTGCACAGCGCGGGGGATATCTCGAGGAGCGGGCGACGCGGGCGAGCCAGTATCGCGACGTCGCAGATCTCCGCGCAGCGCTGATCGCGAACGTCGCGAAGCAGGTCTATCAGGTGCGTGCGTTTCGTGCGAAGGCGAAGCTCGGCCAGCGAGGCATCGAGCTCTCGCAGGCGAACTACGACGCGGAGCAGAAGAAGTTCGAGCTCGGCAAGTCGGGCAACAACGAGATCGTGCGTCTGCAGGACGAGCTCGAGAACGCACGGCTGCGACACGCGCAGAACCTCGCGGAGCTGGTGATCGCGCTCAACAAGCTCGAAGCGCTGTCGGGTGTCTTCCTCGAAGGGATGGGGATCAAGATCAAGACCGGCGGCTGGAACCTCGACGACTACCTACCCAAGCCGTGAGCGAGCCCCTCGATCGTGGCGCGGCGATCGGCGAGGTCCTGGCTCATGTCGCCGAAGATGATCTCGTCGACGCGATAGCGCTCCGCGAGGGAGGCGAGCTTGGCTGCCACCGTCGTTGGCGAGCCCCACACGTGCGGCGCGAAGATCGACCACGGTTGCGCGATCGCTTCGGCCTCGGCATCGGTGCGCGCGCAGTAGCCGGCGACGGCGAGGACGCTGGCCGGTGCAGGCTGCGCTTCGCTCGGGGTGTACGCGTCCTGATAGCCGTGCATCGTCTTCGGATCGTCGATGCTGGTCTTGTACATCAGCGGGTAGCCGAAGCCGGTGCCGAGCTTCGCGGCGAGCTGTGCGCCCTGCCCCGATCCGAGTGACCACACCTGCGGCGGCACGTCGGGACAGTCGCGCCACGCGGTGGTCTCGTCGTAGCTCTCACTGCCCGGTGTGTTGCGGAGATGGCGAAGGAACAGCTCGAATCGCGCGGGGTATGCCTTCGCGAGCGCCGCGATGTCGCGTCCCTCGAGATCATCGCGCACGACCGGCTCGTGCGCCGTGCTCGATGACAAGCCGGCATCGATGCGGCCTTCGAACAGCCGCTCGAGAAGCTGGAAGTCGTGCGCGGTGCGCTTCGGTGGATAGAACGAAAACAGAATGGCGGCCGTGCCGACGTGGATCCGCTCGGTGATCCCGGCGATCACCCCGGCCAGCGTGATCGGTGATGGCTGCGGTGGAAACTCGGTGAGCCAGTAGCGCGTGAAGCCGAGCGAGTCCGCGAGCGGTGCGAGCTCGACGGTGTGGTCGATCCGTCCCGCGAGATCGAGGTAGCCGAGCTTCATCGCTTTGCCTTCGAGCGTGCCGCGACGCCCTCGTAGTGCCGGCGCAGCAGGTCGTAGAGCACCAGCTCTTGCTGGCGCGGCGATGCCGCCGTCATCCGGTTGACGTGCATGTGCGTGTAGCTTGCGGCGAGCTTCTCGATCGGCAACGCGGCGTCGCGCAGCCGCGGCACGATGTCGCGCAGCGCCGCCGATCGGCGATCGAAGGCGGCGCGTGCCGGCGCGAGCTCGTCCTCGGGGAGCGCGACCAGTGCGGCCTCGATCTCGGCGCGATGCTTGCGGAACTTCTCTCCCAGGCGGCGCTGGAACTCGGTATCCATGCCGATCTCGCCCCCGAACTCGTCGCGCATCCTCGTCACGAACGCGCGCTTGGCCGCGAAGTCGAGCCCGAGATCGTCGAGCAGGCGGTCGAGCCCGAGCGCTGTGGCGCGCCACATCAGGCGCACGCCCTCGTCGCCCTGGAACGCCTCGATGATCGTCGCGGCGGCCTCGCTGTCGGCGACGAACAGCTCCTCCGATGGACCGATGCCGGCCTCGCCACCGTAGCGCTCGAGCTCGCGCTCGTAGGTCTCGAGCTGCGTCTTCCAGATCACGCCGGCGCGCACGAGCGGACGCAGGCGATCCTCGAGCAGGGGTAGTGCACGCCCCAGCAGATCCGCAGGCGTACCGGACAGCCGGAAGCGAAGGTGCCAGTCCGGGTCGTTGAAGCGGATGAAGAACCAGCTGGTCGCGACGCCGCCCGCCACCAGCTCGCGCGCGATCGGCGCGACCTCGCGCAGCACCGCATCGACGACCGAGAAGCCGCAGTAGTACTTGAGGTACAGCCACGACGAGCCCGGCGAGAACACCCGCTCGATCCGTGTCTCGTCGACGGCCGGCGTGGACAGGGTGGGAGCCGCTGGTTGATCGCGAACGTAGAGCAACTGGATCTCGTGCGCGTAGCCGCCGTCGGGGCCGCGCACCGCGACCTCGTCGGGAGCCGGAAAGACCTCGACGAGCTGCGCGGAGGGTTGACCGGCGATCAACTTCACGAAGCTGTCGACGGCGAGCGGGTTGTCGAGATCGACGGGGAGCTCGTTATCGGCCTCGACGAGCGCGATCCAGCGCGGCCAACCGAGCTCGTTTCGCAACGCTTCGATCGCCGCGCGCTTCGAGGCCTTCACCGTCGCCAGCTCCGCAGCCCCGAGCTTCCAGCGCGCTCGGGTGAGGACGACACTCCCCGTGCGAACGCGCGGTGTGAACGGCGCATCGGCGAGCGCTCCCCAGTTCCAGCCGACGAAGGTGCCGTCCTGCCCGGCCACACCGGCGAGAAAGCGGTAGACCGCGTGCGAGTACCGCGTGAACGAGTGCGCGGTGGTGAGGCGCGGGATGATCTCCTTGCCGAGGCGGCGAGATCGGATCACGACGCGACTGCCGACGATGCTGACCGTCAGGTCGGAGATCGGGAGCTGCATCTCCGGAGGTGCTCCACTGCGACCGAGGAATGGAATCTCGTAGCCGCGGAGCTGCGGACGGAACAGCACGTTGCCGATCCGCCCCTCGGGCAGATGCACCACCTCGGCGAAGATCGCGTGAGCGCGCTCGGCCTCTTCGCGCTCGATCAGCTCTCGCACCAGCTCGGCGATCGCCGGCGAGCCGTGGCAGAACCGACCGAGCATCCGGATGCCGGGTGTATCCGCGTTCATCACCCGGATCCGTCCCGCGCCGATCGCGATCGGGACGAGCAGCACGCTGTACAGCTTCGCCGGATGCTCCCGCGCGAGCTCGACCTCGTCGGCGGCGGTCAGCTCGATCTCGAGGACATTGTTGCGCGCAGCCGTCTGTGCGAGGCGGAGGAGATGGACGTCGCGACGATTCCACGGCGTCAGCTTCTTGTCGGTGCGCTGCGGAAACTCGAGCTCGAGGAGCGGTGCCGTGGGCGGTGGGTTCTGCAGGAAGCCGATCCCAGATTCCTCGTCGAGGACTTCGACGAGGGGCACCTCGCGATTGCCGTAGCGCCCGCTGAACTGACCGCGAAAGCGGCCGAGTGGGTCGTCCTCGCCGGCGCCGCCGATCGCGTGCACCAACGCGAGTGCGCGTGTCACTTCGTCGACGATGTCCTTGCCGACGACCAGCGAGGTGTCCTTGTGGAGATCGATCTGGACGAGTCGTTCGAGCCGCGCTTCGACGGGCATGGCTTCGAGACCGGTGGCCAGCGCGCGGTACGTGTCGGTGGGCGCGCCGAGCGGCAGGGCTTCATACGCGCGCAGTCGACCCGCGAGCTCCTCGAGCGGCGCTGCGTACGCCTCCGCCGAAATCGATCGCAAGCGCTCGATCACCGCGGCCGCGGGCTCGCGACCGGTGACCGGTGGCTCGAGATCGGAGACCAGCAACTGCGCATCGATCAGCTGATGGACGAACGCCTCGGCGTCGTCGGTGCCGACGTCGGGATCGAGGCACAGGGTCTCGCTCAGCTCCGCGATCGTGGCGCCTCCCCGCGCGCGCTCGAGCAATGCGACCAGGTAGTCGCTCGGCTCGACATCGACGAGGTGGTACGAGCGGAGGTTGCCGACGCGCGCCTCGGCATAGCGCAATCGCCCACCCGCTTCGTAGAGCGAGGTGCTCGGCGTGTAGCGTAGCCCGGCGCGTACCTCGGGGAGTGCGGCGAGCGCGGTGCACGTCGCAGTCAGATAGTCGCCATCGATCCGCACGTGGCGGCGCGCGGCGTCGCGGCCTTCGATCGCGAGCGAGCTGGTCGCACCGAGCGCGCCGGTACCGATGCTCGACATCAGCCCGAACGGCGTCGGCCGCCCGGCCATACGAGACAGGTAGCGGACCAGGCTGTGCTCGACGCGCTTCAGCTCCGGATCGTCGGGGTTCGCGAGCCAGGCACCGAGTCCGGCGTCGAGCTCGGGCGACGACACGATCAAGGCCTCGCGGATCACCGGATCGTCGAGCAACCTGCGGAGCTCGACTCCGGGGTCCGGCGCGGCGGCCCACGCGAGCAAGGTCTCGAAGGGAAACAGCGGCGTGCGCACGATGACGGTCCGCACCGGCGTGTGATGCCACTCGAGCTTCATGCAACCACCAGCTCACAGAGCATCCGGCGGTCCCACGCGGGCTCGGTGGTGGAGAGCCCGGCGAGCAAGGCGAGCCCGATCCCAGGCGCACCCTCGAGCAGATCGGCGCGCGTCGGCACCGGTAGTGCGAGCGCGCGGCCATACCACTCGATCGCGGCGGCGCGGAGCGCGTCCTCGCCACAGGCGTGATGACAGCGCGCGAGCATGTGCGCGAGGCCGACGGCGCCGTGGCAGAGCTGCGCTTCGGTGATCTGCGTGTGCTCGGGGAGCCGCCCGGCGACCTCGAGGGCGAGACCGAGCGAGTCGGGCGATCCCCACGTCGCGATCGCGATCCCCGGATCTCCGTAGCACCACGCCGTGCGCGTGCGCCGCGCGATCCGCTTCGGGATCAGGAACGCCGGGAACCTGCCCTCGGGTGCAGGAGCTTGACGCTGGGTCCACAGCCAGCGCGTGGCGTCGTCGAGCATGTGCTGCGTGCGCGGCGGCGGCTCGCCGAGCGCGAGCACCTTCGCGAGCAGCGCGATCACCCCGGCGATGCCATGCGCGACGCCGAGATCGTAGTAGCCCTCGGGTGCATCCGCCGCACGCGCCCCGGGCACGTGCTCGGGTGCCGTCTTCCACGTCACGCCGCCGGGTGCGTGGACGTGCAGTGCGTGGAGGTGATGAACGACCAGCGCGAGGCCTGCCTTCGCAGCGGCCGGATCCTCCGTCGCGTTGTGCAGCCGCTCGAGGAAGTACACGCCGAAACCGACCAGCCCACCGACCAGATCGTACGGGCCCGTCCAGCGCTCGACGGAGAGCGCACCGACGAGCTCGCGGTCGACGAGGGCGAGCACCTCGGAGGCGCTGTCCGTCGCGATGTGCGCGAGCACCCAGGCATCGCCCGCGAGCCCCCCGAACAGGTGGAGCGCCTCGTGCTCGCCGGTGATCCGCTCGACCAGCCGATCCACCGCGATGCCATAGCGCTCGTCGGTCTCGGGATCGTCGAGCTCGCCCGCGGCGTACGCCCAGAACAGCGCGACATCGGCAGCGTGCTGTGGCTCGACATCGATCGACGCCAACGCGTCGCCGATCGCACGGACCGCGTCGCGCGCGGCCACGGCGAGATCACCCGCCAGAAGCGGAGCCCACGGCATCGTTGGCACGATAACATGGCGACGATGAGCGACGGTGATCCTGCCGGCGAGCTGATCGGACGCCGCCTCGGCGAGTTCGTGCTGCGCGAGCGGATCGGCGAGGGCGGGTTCGGCATGGTCTACCGCGCGGAGCAGCCAATCCTCGAGCGCGAGGCGGTGATCAAGATCGCGCAGGTCCGTGCGCTCGCGGGCGATCCGGCGGTGCAGCGCTTCCTCTCCGAAGCGCGACTCGCCTCGCGGCTCGATCATCCGTTCGCCGCGCACGTCTACGCGTTCGGCGCCGAGGCCGACGGCCTGCTGTGGATCGCGATGGAACTGGTTCGCGGGACTCCGCTCGACGTGATGCTGACCGAGCAAGGGCCGCTGCCGATCGAGCGCGCGGTGCCGTTCCTGTGCCGGCTGTGCGAGGTCGTCCACACGGCGCACGAGCAGGGCATCGTGCATCGCGATCTCAAGCCGGCGAACGTGATGGTGGTGGCGCGCGCGGGCAGCGTGTTTCCGAAGCTGCTCGACCTCGGCATCGCGGTCGATCTTCGTGCGCAGCAGAGCGGGGACGGGATCGAGAACCGCAGGACGGCGATGGGAACGCCGCTCTACATGGCGCCCGAGATGTGGCTCGACGCGCGCAAGGCCGGCGCACCCGCCGACATCTACGCGCTCGGTGCGTTGGCGTACGAGGTGCTGACCGGCAAGCCGCCGTACACCGGGCGCAGCGTGATGGAGATCGCCGCAGCGCACGCACGCAAGCCGCCGCCGAAGCTACCCGAGGGCTTCGCCGAAGGGCTCGACGACGTGATCGCGAGAGCGATGGCCAAGCGAATCCCGAATCGGTTCACCAGCGCCCTCGATCTCGGCGAGGCGCTGCGGCAGTCATCCGGCGTGTCACTCGAGTCCGTCAACATGCCGCAGCTCGACGAGCTGACGCGGGACGAGCTGATGATGCGCGCGCCGCAACCGATCGCCGAAGCGATTGCTGTCCTCGCCGGTGCGCGGACACCACCGCAGGGTCGCGAAGCGGTGTGGCTGGTCGCGCGGACGTGCGCGCAGTACGTCGGGCTGGTCGCGCTCGCCTGTCATCTTCGTGTGGCTGGCAAGCCGGGAGAGAGTGCGGCGCCCTTCCTCGAGCAGCTGTCGGCGAGTGGCCTCGACACGGCGAGCTGGTGGAAGCTGGCGCGCGAGCTGTGCCGGCCGTTCGCCGCGATCCCCGACGCCCATCCACTGCCCGAGCTGATCGGCCTCTACTACGAGAATCGCTCGCCGCTGCGAACGGCGATGGAGGTGTTGCTGGGGTCGAGCGATCCCGGACCGAACAGCACCCCCGAGGAGCTTCGCCGCTTCCTCGTCGGAGCCGTCCCCGCGCTCGCGGGGGTGCTGCGCTCGATCAACTTCCTGCAGGCGTATCGCCTGGTGGTGACGACCGATGGCAACGCCGAGGACTGGATGGGGGTGCGGCGGCCGGCGCGTCAGCCCGCGGTGCTGTCGGGCTCGGTGCGCGGCGAGGTGCTGATCGCGGATGTCCACGGCACCTTGGTCGCCGATCTCGAGAGCGTCGCGCAGGTCGGGGCACCGTCGGTCGGCGCCGCGCCGGAGGCGTTCTGGCTCGATGGCCCTCATCGCGGCGGCAACGGTGCGCGCTTCGTCGCGCTACCCGGCCGGCTCGAGCGCAGCGATCCGAAGGGCTGGTCGCGCCTCGGGATCGATGACAAGAAGACCGACGCTGCGAAGCTTGGCGATGCGCCGCCGTACCGCGGCCTGATGACCTTCACCGAGTCCGATGCCGGCATGTTCTTCGGCCGCGAGCGCGAGGTCGAGCACTTCGTCAACCGCCTGCGCACGATGTCGCTGATCGCGGTGGTCGGCCCATCCGGCGCCGGCAAGAGCTCGTTCGTCCGCGCCGGTGTGTTGCCAGCACTCGGTGACAGCTGGAAGTCGGTCGTCGTCAGGCCGGGTCCCACACCGCTCGCGAACCTGACCGCGAGACTCGCAGCGCTCGATGTCGCGCTCGAGCCGAGGCAACTCCTCGCCGATCCCGAGGCGCTCGGCAGTGCCCTCCGAGCGCGTGCGCGTGCCGAGCGGACCCACCTCCTCCTCGTCGTCGATCAGTTCGAGGAGCTGTTCACCCTCTGCCTCGACGCTGCCGAGCACGACGCCTACGCGACCGCGCTCGTACGCGCGGCTCGCACCGACGACGATTCGGTGCGCGTGGTGATCACGCTGCGCGATGACTTCCTGGTGCGCGCGGCGCAACTCGCGATCTTCCGCGAGCGTCTCGCGGCGAGCCTGCAGCTGCTGACCACGCCCCTCGCCGCCGATCTCCTTCGAATCCTCGTCGAGCCGGCTCGCCGCGCAGGTTTCGAGTTCGAGGATGCCGCGCTACCGAAGGAGATGGTCGACGAGGTGGCCGCGCAACCGGCCGCACTCGCGCTGCTGTCGTTCACCGCGTCTCAGCTGTGGCAGTTTCGCGATCGCCAGTTTCGCCAGCTGCCGCGCAAGGCGTACAAGGCGCTCGGCGGCGTCGGTGGTGCCCTCGCACAACACGCGGAGACCACGCTCGGCGAGATGACCGAGGCGGAGCAGAAGATCGTGCGCGAGGTGTTCCGCCACCTGGTCACCGGCGAGGGCACGCGCGCGGTGCTGTCGAGAGACGAGCTGCTGCAGGTCTCCGGTGGCGACCCAGCTGCACCCGTGCTCGAGCGGTTGATCCACGCGCGCCTGCTCGTCGCGATGGAGTCGGCGTCGGGCGAATCGATCGAGGTCGTCCACGAAGCCCTGCTGTCGGCGTGGCCGCGCGTCGTGCGGTGGCGGCAGGAGGATGCCGAGAGTGCGCGCCTCCGCGATCAGCTGCGCGTCGCGGCTCGGCAATGGAACGAGCGAGCTCGACCGCGCGGCCTGCTGTGGCGCGGCGAGGTGCTGACCGAGTACCGGCTGTGGCGTGCGCGCTATCCGGGTGCGCTGACCGCGAACGAGGACCAGTTCGGCAAGGCCAGCGAGGCCGATACGTTGCGAGGCAGACGGATTCGCCAGATCGCGCTCGGCGCGGTCCTCGTCGGGTTGACCGTCGCGCTGGTGATCTTCGCGCGGTTGCGAAGCGCTGCCGAGGACAACCGCCAGAAGGCGGAGGTCGCGCGCTCCGAGGCGGTGCAGAGCGAGGCCGAGGTCCGCAAGAGCCTGGTCGAGAATCAGATCGAACAGGGACGGCGCGCCCTCGTCGAGGGCCGACCGATCGAAGCGCTGCTGTTCCTCGACGCGGCGCTGCGGATCGATCCCGCGGCAGAGTCACCGGCGATGCGCTTCATGATCGCGCGCGCGCTCGAGCCGCTCGACGCCGAGATGGCGAACCTCCGTGGCCACACCGGGCAGCTGTTCGATATCGCGTTCTCGCCCGACGGCATGCGGCTCGCGACAGCAGCGGATGACGGCTCGGTACGCGTGTGGGACGTGCGCGGAGCCTTGCAGCACGCGCTCGCGGTGCCGAAGGGGCCGACGTTCGCCCAGTGGACTCCCGACGGAGCGCTGATCACCGCCGGCGCCGACGGGATCCCGAGGCTGTGGGATGCGGCCGGGAAGCCGCGCGGCGAGCTCACCGGCAATACGCAGCCGATCAACTACCTGACGCTCGACGCCGCCGGAACCCACGCGCTCGCGGCGACCACTGCGGGCACCGCGCGCGTCTGGGATCTCGCGACGAAGGCGTCGATCCAGCTCGGCGACGGCAAGCCGACCATGGTGCAGGCGACCTTCGCGCCGCGTGGCGATGTCGTCGCGATCGCGGAGACAGATGGCTCGAGTCTGGGCGGCGCGATCTCGCTGTGGTCGACGACCGGCGTCAAGCAGCGCGTGCTCGCCGGGCATACGAAGGGCGTCCGGATCGGCGTGTTCGACGCCGCGGGCAAGCGGCTCGTGACTGCGAGCTGGGACGGCACCGCGCGGATCTTCGACGTCGCCTCCGGCAAGTCACTGCACGAGCTGCGTGGCCACGATCAAGCCGTGCGCGATGCCGCGTGGAGTCCCGATGGCACGATGATCGCGACCGGCAGCCTCGACGGCACGGCGCGGATCTGGAACGCCGATACCGGCGAGAGCCTGCGCGTGCTGCGCGGTCACGCGGCGCAGATCAGCCGCCTGCGCTTCCTCGCCGACGGCATGCTCCTGACCGCATCGGGAGATGGCACCGCGAAGCTGTGGGAGCCCAAGCGAGGCCAGTTGCTCGCGAGCTACGGCCATAGTGGCTACCTGTTTCAGGCCGACGTGACACGCGCGGATCGCGCCCTCGCGACGGCCAGCTGGGACGGTACGGCGAAGGTGTGGGACCTGCAGCGACGCTCTGCGCGCGCCCTGATCGGCAAGCCGACGAGCACCCCCTTCGTCCCCGCGCCGCTGCTGTCGTCCGACGGCAAGTTCGCGGTGCGGCACTCCGACGGCGGCATCGAGATCTGGACGCTCGACGATGGCAGCAAGCGCGAGCTGCCCTCGACGGCGGTCGTCGTCGGACGCGCGATCGACACCCGCGGTCACGGCGTGTTCGCCGACAAGACCGGCGGCATCACGGCGTTCGAGCTCGCGACGGGTACCACCAAGACGTGGCGCAGCGATCAACGAGAGCTCACCGCGATCGCGGTGGCACCCTCGGGAGATCGGATCGTCACCGCCGGCGCCGACGGTTCGCTCGTCGCCTGGAGTCGCGAAGGTGCGCAGCTCGGGCGCGGCAAGCTCGCGATCGCAGCCACCGGGCTCGAGTGGTCTCCCGACGGCGCGACGCTGCTCGCGAGCTCGATCAAGCCCGAAGGTTCGACGGTGGACCTGGTCGATCCCGCGCTGCGCTCTCGCAAGAGCTTCACGGCAGGGCGCGCCGTGTTCTCACCCGATGGCACGCTCGTCGTCGTCGCGAACGATGCGGAGATCCGGATCGTCGGCGTCGATGGCAGCGAGCATCGCACGCTGGCGGCCACGTCCCAGGTCGTCGACATGGCGTGGACCGCCGACGGCAAGCGCCTGCTGCTCGGCGAAGCAGATGGCTCGATCGAGATGTGGTCGGTGGAGGGCAAGCGCGAAGCCCGCGTGATCGGCCACGACACGTACATCACCGCGATCACGCTGCGCGATTCGCTGTTCGTCACGGCGGCAGGTGATTCGAGTGTCCAGGTCTGGGATCTCGCGAAGCTCCGTCCGATCTATCGCCTCGCGGCTCCGGGCGGCACGCTGGCCGGTGCGATCGATCCCACGGGGACCTGGCTGGTCACCACGGACGACGTCAACATCGACGTCTGGCGCGCGAACCGATCGCGCGTC
Source organism: Haliangiales bacterium (assembly GCA_038325805.1). Lineage (GTDB taxonomy): Bacteria > Myxococcota_A > Polyangia > Haliangiales > Haliangiaceae > JABFXX01. The sequence goes on along the minus strand of JBBQJJ010000005.1, from coordinate 12,386 downwards.
ACGCCGGCGGAGCTGCGCGAGATCGCGCGTTGCCGCTTGCCGTATCGCCTCGACGGTCAGGTCATCGTGCCGACGAAGCGGCCGGACGATTGCTGAGCGCCGCGGCTGCGTGCGCACGTGCGTGGTCGAGCTCGTCGAGCAGCGCGTCGAGCGGTGGCAGATCGAAGTCCCATTCGATCAACGTCGGGACCTGACGGCCCGCACGCGCGATCGTGTACTCGTAGAGCGCCCAGACCTCGTCGCGGATCGGGCGGCTGTGCGAATCGACGATCGTCGACAGGTGCTCGCGCGTGTGATGCCCGGCGAGGTGGATGTAGAACACGCGATCGAGCGGCATCTGGTCGATCAGCGCGCGCGGATCGTAGCCGTGGTTCTGCGAGTTGACGAACACGTTGTTGACGTCGAGGAGCATCCCGCAGTCGCCCTCCTCGATGATCCGCCGGAGGAACGTGCCCTCCTCCATCGTCGAGCCCGGCATCACCGAGTAGTACGATGGGTTCTCCAGGAGGAGCGGCACCTCGAGCTCCGGCTTGACCGCCGCGATCCGCGACAACGTGTTGGCGATCGCCTCGTCGGAGAACGGCAACGGCAACAGCTCGTTGGTCTGCAACCCGTCGATCGCCGAGTAACAGATGTGATCCGAGAACACCGGCGACCCCACGCGCCGGCAGGCATCACGCATCGCAGCGAGAAACGGCCGATCGATCGGATCGAGCCCGCCGATCGAGAGGTGGATGCTGTGCGCGACGATCGGCCACCGCTCGATCACCGGTTCGAGCAGCGCGCGCTCGCGCGGGCGCATCCAGTTCTCGGGGATGATCTCGAGGAAATCGACCTGCCGCCCGGTGGCGAGCAGATCCGCGACGTGCTCGTAGCGCAGCCCGATGCCGAAACCGCGGACGCTACGCACGGGACATCTAACCGCACTACAATCGACGACGCCACCATGAAGCTCCGCGAGCTGATCGACCGGATGAAGCCGATGTTCACGGGCGAAGCCACGCCGGCCGAGACCGCGGTGGCGGTCTACGGCGATGACGGAGGCGACAGCGGCAAGCGGCTCGTGATCTACGATCGCGTCAAGCACGAGCGCGCCGGGGAGCTCCGCTTCGGGTTTCCGGTGGTCGCACAGCAGCTCGGCGACGCGTTCGAGGCTCTCGCCTTCGAGTACTTCAAGCTGCACCCGTGGGGCGCCGCCGACTATTCCCCCGACGGCGAGCCGTTCCACGAGTTTCTCTCCGCTCGCGATCCGCGCCCCTGGATCCCCGAGCTCGCGCGACTCGAGTGGGAGATCTTCAGCTCGCGGCTGACGACCACCCGGCCCGCGGAAGCCTCGGAGACGCTGCGGCTCGGCGCGACCACCAAGCTCCTCGTGTTCGATCACGACCTCGTGCGCTGGCTGCGTACCGTCGAGCGGCCGCCGGCACCGGCGGAGCGGCGCAGTCACGTCGTCGTGTGGACGCGCGAGAACGGCGAGGCCCGCTTCATCGGCCTCGAGGATCACCAGCACGCGATCCTCGTCGCCGTCGCGAGTGGCGAGCTCGATCTAGGAGCGATTCCGTCGAGCGTCGCCGCCAGCGAGCACGCGATCGCGGGGTTCGTCACCGCCGGCGTGCTCGTCGGGCCTGCACCGGACGCTACCGAGCTGACACCCACGCTCGGCAGTCAGCTTTCGGCGGTCTTCGCGCTGGCGCCGTTTGTTCAGGTGAGGTGGGAGGACGGTGCGATGCAGCTGTGGTCGCCGCTGTGTCCCGAGGTGCTCGCGAGCGAGGACATCGAGCTCGTGCTGGTCGCCACCCAGTTCGCGACGCCGCGTGCGATCGGTGACGTGGTGACCGCGCTCGCCGAGCGCATGCAACCGTCGGATGTCGTCGAGATCGCCGATGCACTCGCGGGCGCCCAGTTCCTCGTCCGCGCCGATGCGCCCGCACATCCCGCGATCCGCGCCGGCTGGGATCCGCAGGAAGCCGCGGCGTACGCGATCACGCGCGAGCCGAAGCTCGTCGATCTCGAGCCCGACGAGGGGGCACGGATCCCCGCCGACCTCGACCTCCTGCGCGAGCTCGCCGACGGACCGATCGAGCTGGTCATCCATCGCGATGCTTCCAGCTATCGCTACGACCCGGTGAACCACGAGCTCGTCACGCTGGGCGAGTCACGGTACGACGAGCGCGTGATCGAGCTGACCGCTCGTGCTGGACACGCCTTCTCCGCCGGCGCCAGCTTGCTGTCGCTGCACTTCGCCGCCGGGCGAGTCGCGCACGAGCTCGAGCTTGCCGGCGCGCACGCGATCGAGATCGTCCCATCGGACGAGCCGTGGTCGTTGCTGATCCTCGGAGCGTTCGCTCTTTAAAGGGGTTGGGGCTGCCCCAATTAACGAGAACCGCAGCCGCCGCAACCGCCGCAGCTGGAGGCAGGCGCCCCTGTACACGAGCCGTCGCACATGCCGAACTGCTGGAGGTCGCACGCGTGATAGTTTGCGTCGTCGACGATCACGCACGCGGCGGTCGACTCGCACGTGCACGTTCCCGAGATCGTCATGTTCTTGACGTTGTGACCGGAGCCCGAGACTTCATGCAGCTGCTTGACGGTCAGCCGTTTGAGCTCGAGTTTCTTGATGCCGGTTCGTTTCATACGCACTGCACTTGCAGGTGATTGCTGCCACCGCCGCAGCCACCGCAACCACCGCCGCCGCTGGGAGCCGCCGCGACACACGACCCGTCGCACATGCCGAACTGCTGGAGGTCACACGAATGGTAGTTGCTGTCGTCGACGATCACGCAGGCGGCTGTGCTCTCGCACGTACACGTCCCCGAGATGGTCATGTTCTTGACGTTGTGCCCCGACCCCGACACCTCTTGTAGCTGCTTGACGGTCAGCCGCTTGAGCTCGAGCTTTTTGATGCCGGTGCGCTTCATCGAGCTGACCTAGAGCAGATCTCGTGCCGAGAACTGGCGGTCCGGATCTCCCTGGAACTCGTGAGCCGATCTTCTGGGGACGTCGATCCCCTTCACCAATTGTGCAGATCGATCTGCACAATTGGTGATGTGGGACAGGTGGGTGTTCAGCTGACTTCACAGCCGAACAGTCGATCCCAGCTCGGCTCACCAGCATCGATTGCAGCCATCCAGCCGAGCCCGATCCCAGGCATGCCCTCCAACAACGACGTCGAATCCGGAACGGCGAGGTCGAGTGCGCGCATGTACCAGGCCTCGGCGGCGCGCGCGATCATGAGGTCACCGGAGGAACAGCGATCGAGCACGTGGGCGATGCCGAGCGCGCCATGACACAGCGAGCCGTCGACGATCCTGCAGTGTGCCGGTGATCGCATCGCGATCTCGCGGATCAGCTCGCGCGGCGCTGCCGTCGAGCCATCGACTCGATGCGCGGCCAACCACAGCGCGAGTGCGATCCCGAGATCGCTTTCACACCACGCTGTTCGTGTGGGCTCGACGAACGCGTCACCGACGAGGCTCGCCGCAAAGCGCGCGTGCGGGCGCGGCGGTAACTGCTGCGCCCACAACCACCGCGTCGCCGAGGCGAGCAGCGGGTTCGCCGCCACATCGTGCTCGGCGATCCGTGCGAGCACCGCGATCACACCCGCGTTGCCCGACGCGAGGCCGAGATCGATTCGCCCCGCCGGCGCGACGCCACGCTCCTCGTCCGACAACAGCGCGGGGGAGGTCGACCACCAGCAGCCGAGTGGGCCGCGATCGCACGAGGCAGCGAGGTGGCGAACCACATGACCGAGCGCCTCCCGCGGGACGCCTTGGTCGGTGCGCATCCTCTCGAGGAAGTACATCGCTATCCCCGAGAGTCCGCTGCTCAGATCGTAGAGCCTGTCCCAGCGCGGAACCGCGATTGCCTGCAGCAGCGCGTCGTCGATCATCCCGAGGAGCTCGCTCGCGTCGGAGGCGACATGTGCGATCACCCAACCATCGCCGGCGAGCCCACCGTAGAGACGCTGGCTCGAATACTCGCGACCGACCCGCTCGACCAACCGCTCGATCGCGATCTCGTAGGAAGCCGACCGCTCGTCCCAGATGCCCGCCGCATACGCCCAGAACAGCGCGACGCCCGCGAGGTCGTGCTCGGGAATCGCGGTCGTCTGGAGCTTGTCGGCGATCCTGTGGATGATCTCCCGAGCTCGGTTGGCAGCTGCACCCGCGAGGACCACTAGCCGAGCTCTCGCGCGCGTCGCTCGGTCGGAGGCAGCACGTCGCGATAACCATCGAACAGCCTGCCGCCGAACGGCGCGAGGATGTCGTCGATCAGCGCGTTCAGTGGCCCGAGCTCTCCGGCGTGCATCGCCGTGAACACCTCGAGCATGCGAGTGGCCATCGCCGGATCTTCCTCGCGGAGCCGCCGGCCGACGTAGGTGTTCGAGGCCGCCCACTTGCCCTGGCTGCGCAGCCAATAGTTGACGAGCCGCAACAGCATGTTCGCACCGACGAACACCAGGTCCTGCGCCGGGCCGTGCGACAGCTTGTGGAGTGTGTAGGTGATCCCGTACCGAGCGGCCTGGTGGTCGCTGGGGCTGAGAGCAAGTGGGCCCGCTGCGATCACCTCGCGTGCGTGGTGCTGCAAGGAGCGAGACAGCTCGGACTCGTCGGGCAGCACGAGCGCCTCGGCGACCAACCCGGGGACCGCACGTGTGCCGAGATGTGGCGCGAACGCGATCGCGCGTCGCAGTGTCGCGACATCGGTCATGCTGCTCTCGACCGGCCAGCCCTCGAACAGGAAGCTCTCGCGGATCGGGTTGGGGAGCTGATCGTAGACGACGGTGAGATCTAGATCCGAGTGCTCGGTCTCGGTGCCGAGCGCCGCCGATCCTCCAACGAACATCACCTTCGCGCCGTCGTAGCGCGCGACGAGCAACGCAGCCGCCGCCGCGCGCCCGGAGATCCGGGTCACTTCTTCTTCACGATCCGGCAGACCAAGCCCGACTGCAGCTCCTTCGGCGGATTCTTGAGCTCCGCCTCGGCGAGGATCATCTGCGCGATCGGATCGAGCTCGGGCGCGACCGTCTTCACGGTGCCCTCGATCGTGGTCTTCGTCTTGTCGAACCGGATCTCGAGGGTGTCGCCGGGCGCGACCTTCCTCGAATCGTCCGACGGGATCGCGAACTTGACGAACAGCTCGTCGGAGCTGATCACCTTGAGGACCGGCTGCCCCTCCTGCACGCGCGCACCTTCGTCGACGTAGCGCAGCGCGATCTTGCCGTCGATCGTCGCCGTCAGCCTGGTCTCTTTCAGCCGTTGCTCGATCTGCGCGATCTTGGTCTTCGCTTGCTCGGCGGCCGCACCGGCCTTGCCACTCTCGTAGCCGGCGGCGGTGACCTCCGAGCGCGAGCTGACGTTTGCCCGCAACGCCTGGCGCTCCGTCGCGTAGCGCGAGGCCGCCGCACCACTCGCGATCGCGGCCTGCTTGAACTCCGCCTTCGCGATCGCGAGCTCGTCGCGCAACGGGCGATCGTCGAGCACCGCGAGCGGCTGCCCCTTCTTCACGGTCTGGCCGAGACCGACCAGCAGCTTCTCCACCTTGCTCGTGAACGGCGCCGTGACATCCGCGGTCTCGCGTGGCGTCAGCACGCCGACGTAGCCGGCGACTTCGCCCTCGATCACGCGGCGCTCGGAGTGACCCATCGGGGTGGGCTGCGCGGCCGCCGCGCCGGGATCCGAGGTCCCGTCCGAACCATGCTTGCATGCGAACAGAGCGACCAGCATCAACGCTTGCTTCATGCGACCTCCTGTGTGGCGCCCATGTCCGGCCGCAACTGCGCGGCCACGAGTCGTGCATAGTGCTGATTCCGCGCGAGTAGCTCGTCGTGGGTGCCGGCCTCGACGATCTCGCCGCGCTCCATCACCAGGATCAGATCCGCGCTCGCGATCGTGCTGAGCCGGTGCGCGAGGATGATCCGCGTGCAGTGCAGGGCACCGAGGTTCTTCATCACCGTGCGCTCGGTCTGCGAATCGAGTGCGCTCGTCGCTTCGTCGAGGATCAGCAACACCGGCCGGTGCACGAGCGAGCGAGCGAGCGCCATGCGCTGTCGCTGACCACCGGACAGCGACGTGCCACCGTCGGCGATCAGCGTGTCGTACCCCATCGCCATCGCATCGATGTCCTCGTGGACCGCCGCCATCCGCGCCGCGCCCATCACGCGGTCGAGCGGGATGGTCGGATCGGTGAGCGAGATGTTGCTGCGGATCGATCCCGCGAACAGGTAGGGCTGCTGGAACACGATGCCGATCTGGCGACGCAACGAGCGCAGATCGAGACGCATCAGGTCGTTGCCATCGAACAGGATCTTCCCCTCGACGGGCCGGTACAGCCCCGCGATCAGGCTCGCGAGCGTCGACTTACCGCAGCCCGACTTGCCGACGATCGCCACCGATGTTCCCGGCTTGATGTCGAGCGACACGTCTCGAACGACCATCGGCGCGCGATCGTTGTAACGGAACGACACGTTCTGGAGGGTGACTCGGCCGGTCAGCTTCGGCACGCGCGCCGCATCCTGGCCCGATTGCTCGGGTTGCGTGTTGAGCACGTCCTCGACGCGATCCATGTACCCGCCGAGCAGCTGGAGCTGGAGGCCCGTGTTGACCAGCGAGCCGAGCGGATTGAGCATGCCGAGCGCGACGGTGTTGGCCGCGAGCATCGTGCCGAGCGACATGGTGCCGTCGACGACGGAGATCGTGCCGAGCACGAAGATCAGCAGTGGCGAGCCCCCAGTGAGCATGCCGATCAACGCGTCGACGCGTGCCGAGGTGCGGCCGCGCTCCAGCGAGACGTTGAGCTCGTCGACGTAGAGATTCGACCACTTCTCGACGGCACGGGCCTCGGCAGCGCACGCCTTGAGCGTCGACATCCCTGCGAACACTTCGACGAGATACGACTGCGAGCGCGCCTGGGCGTCGAGGGCCTGGACCTGGAGGTCGCGATACTTCCGCTTCGCGAACATCAGCACGGTGATCTGCATCAGCGCGAGGCCGACCACCACGGCTCCGACGATCGGCGCCAGGAGGAAGATCAGCACCAAATACAAGAGCACGAACGCACCGTCGATCAGACCCGACAGCGTGTTCGTCGTCAGCACCTCGCGGATCGTCGCGTTGTTGTTGACGCGCAACATCAAGTCGCCGGCGGATCGGCGCTGGAAGAAATCGAACGGCAGCCGCGACAGATAGTCGACGAAGCCGAGCGTCAATCTCGTATCGAGATTGGTCCGCAGCTGGAGCAACAAGTGTGTGCGCACCAGCGTCGTGATCGTCTGGAACACGAGCGTGCCGCCGATGCCTATGGCGACGACCATCAACAAGCCGTAGTCGCCGCGCGGGATCACGCGATCGACGATCACCGCCGTCAGCAGCGGGACGGCGAGACCGAACACGCGCAGCATCAGCGACATCGTCATCACGCGCGCGAGCAAGCCCTTCTGCGCGCCGAGCTGCTGCAGATACCAGCTCCACCGTCCCGAGCCGGCCTTCTTCTCGAGGAAGTTGTCGGCCTTCTCGAACACCAGCGCGACGCCCGTGAACGCGGTGCGCAGCTGCTTCTCCGGAATGATCCGGCGACCGCGCGCGGGATCGACGATGTGCGCGCCCTTCTTGGTGAGCTTCTCGAACACCACGTAGTGCGAGAACTCCCAGTGCAGGATCGATCCCGCGGGCAAGAACTTCATGTGCTCGATGTCGAGCGACACCCCGCGCGCACGCATGCCGTACCACTCGGCTGCCCTGACCAGCGCGATCGCCTCGGCACCCTCGCGCCCGCTGCCCACCACCTCTCTAACCTCGTCGAGGGTGACGTCGCGCCCGAAGTACTTGAGGATCATCGCGACGCACGCCGCACCGCAATCGGTCCACTCGAGCTGCTGGACGAACGGCACGTCGCCCTTGCGCTGCTGTGCCAGCCTCGCGAGCGAAGGGAACAGCTCCTGCGCGTCCTGCTCGACCGCCGGCTCGCCTTGGCGCTCGGTGTTCTCGCTCATAATTGTCAGAGCCCCGGGATCAAGGTCTCTAGGACCGAGCGTGAAGCGAGCTGGACTTCCGCGACGCCGGCCATGCCGTCGTGCAGCTCGTAGGTTTCGTCGTCGGCCGCGAACGTGGTGGCGGTGATCGCGCCCTCGATGACGACCACCGAGCCTTCGATCGGAAACGAGTCTTTGTAGCGCTCGCCGAGATAGCGGTCGCGTGCGTCCTTGCCGCCCATCACCTCGGTCGACACCGCGCGGACCTCGAGATCGACGTGTGCGCCGCGATAGCCGGGGAGCGTGAACCGCATCTTCTGCCCGACCTTGATCCGCGGGCGATCCTGACCGCGCAGGAACACGAACAGCGACATGCCTTCGTGCGCGCCTTTCTCGACGATCGACAAGATCGTCTTGCCTGCCTCGACGCGCTGGCCATCGGCGACGTGGAGCTCCTTGACGATCCCATCGTGCGGCGCGAGAAATGTTCGCGCCTCGACACTGGCGCGCGCACTCTCGCGCTCGGTCACCAGCGACGACAGGGCCGAGCGCACCGCGGGATCGGCGGGTGATTGGAGGTACGCGACGAGCCGGCGTTCGAACTCGCTGTTGATCGCGCGCAGCCGGGAGGCCTGCTCCGTGTCGTGCAGGCGTGCCAGCACCTGACCTTGCGTGACCGCTTGTCCCGGCTGGACCTCGAGGGCGGTGATCGTGCCGGACTCGAGGGCGGTGATGTCCGTGCGACCGGTGACACGGATGGCGGCCGGTCCTTCGGCGTATTGGCTGACCTGGGCGATGGCCGTGAAGCCGATCAGCGCGAGCACCGAGGCCAGCACCATCCAGTAGGCGGACCGAATCCAGCCGGGATGAACGCGCACGACATCGCCGCGCTGCCCGCGCTTGACCAGGTGATCGATCGCCTCCTGGCGGAACACCTCGTTGCGCTCGTCGCGCTTCTCGAGGACGTGCTCGGCTTCCTGCTGCTGCGCGAGCTGGTGGATGAACGGTGCCCACGCTTCGGCGAGCGCCGCGAGCTTCCGGATCTCGGGCTCGCCGAACGGCTGCTTGTTGGCGGAGCGCACCGCGATCAGCACGCCTTGCACCCGCGCGTCGCGATCGGCGACCGGCTGGACGAGGATGCGCTCGGCTCCGCTGCCCGCCGGGTCATCGACCTCGGGTTTGTACTGCGGATCCTGCTTCGCCTTCTGCAGCACGATGCTCGCCTTCGCGCGCACCGCGAAGCCCGCCAGTCCCGACGATGCGGGGAACTCGGAGCCCTCCTCGAGCTCGGACCACAACATGCCGTTGTCGTCGTCGTAGAACAGACAGCGTGCACGGTCCGCACCGAGCAATTCCACCACCGCACCAATCGCGCTGCGCGCCGAGCTCTTGAGATCGGGGGCCATCCCGAGACGCTTCGCGTGCTCGACGACCTCGCGCATCAGCATCGCGCGCGCCTCGTCGGGCGGCTTCTGCGCTTGAGGTGGGAGGCGATGGATCGCCTGCGAGATCAGCTCGCGAACACGATCCGGCTGGAGGGTGTAGCCGAGACGGAAGAAGATCGGCACCACGGACTCGTCGACGACGGGCGACTGGTTCCCGAGATCCGCGACGGTGAACGTCACCGGCCCGCCGGTGTGGGCATTCAGCAGTCCATGTCGCGCGGCGTGGGTCAACAGCACCGCTCCGCTGACATCGAGCAGCTGGTTGCCGACGATCAGCACGCGCGGGGGCTCGGTGGCGAGGCGCTCGAGCGCGTTGCGGCCGTTATCGACCTCCTCGAGCCCGAACTGCTCCGCGAGAATCTCGCGTAACCAGGTCCGGGTCATCATGTCGCCGTCGGCGATAAGAATCCGATCGGCTCCCACGAAGGGGAGCGCGCGGATCTGGGTCGACTCCTCCCCCCAATCGCTGTTCATTAGGTGCGACTCGAATGCTACCAGCGAACTGTTACTCTCGCGAATTGAGATCCCGTCGACGGACGGCGGTATAATCTTCTCTGATGGGCACGAGTGTCCTCGCCGATCGGTTCGAGCTGCTCGCACGAGCGGCTTCCGGCGGTATGGGCTCGGTTTGGCGCGGCCGCGATCGCAAGACGGGTGCGATCGTCGCGGTCAAGATCCTCGCACTCGACCGCCCCTTCGATCTCGTTCGGTTCGAGCGCGAGTCGCAGTTGCTCGCCGAGCTGCGCCACCCGAACGTGGTCGGCTATGTCGCCCACGGCGTGTCGGAGGCGATCCACTACCTCGTTCAGGAGTGGGTCGATGGCATCACGCTGTCGACGCAGCTGGCGACGATCGGCACCAACACCGTCGAAGCGGTGCGGCTCGGCATCGGCATCGCCGACGCGCTCGGGGCCGCGCACGACCACGGCATCATCCACCGCGATGTCAAACCGGCGAACGTGATCCTCGACGGTGGCGAGGTCGAGCGCATCAAGCTCGTCGACTTCGGGATCGCCCGGCTCGCCTCCGATGCGGGCGTGCTGACGCGGACCGGCGTGTTGATCGGAACGCCGTCGTACATGGCGCCGGAGCAAGCGCGTGGGTCCGTGGTGATCACACCGGCCGCCGACGTGTGGTCGCTCGGTTGCGTGATGTATGAAGCGCTGACGGGTCGCAAGGCGTTCGCCGGCCGTACGCCGGAAGCAGTACGCGCGAAGGTGCTGCTCGCGCCGCCCGAGTCGATCTCGACGAATTGTCCCGAGGCGTCGCCCGAGCTCGTCGAGCTGGTACACGCGATGCTCGCGAAGAATCCAGTCGACCGCCCGTTCTCGGGCACACGTACCGCCGAGCTGCTTCGCGCGTTGCCTCCGCAGGTCAGCGGCCCACGCCGCCGAGTCGGGTTGCCCGAGCAATCCACCGCGATCATGCCGGCGCGCAAGAAGAAAGAAGACTCCGGCTCCGGCGCGGCAAACTGCTTCATCTACTTCACGGCAGCACCCGCCGAGGACAACGAGGTACCGCCACCGCAGATCGAACGGGTCAAACGGATCTCCGACAAGTTCGAGCTCGAGATGCACGAGCTCGAAGACGGCTCCGTGATCATGAAGGCGAAGGAGTCCGGTCACCAGGGTGCGGTCGCCGCCACGCGTGCCGCGCTCGAGCTCAAGGAAGACTTGTTCGACGGTGCGGTCAGCGTCTTCGCGCAAGCGTTCGACGAGACGCTCGCCGAAGCCCTGGAGCGCGGCGCCGAGACCCAGGCCCAGGTCGCGATGGAGAACTTGTTCGCCGAGGTGATGGAGAGGGAGATGACGATCCGCGTCGACGACGAGATCGCTCAGCTCGTGTGTGAGGAGATCGCGATCGATCGGACGGATGCAGGACCGGTGGTGTCTGCACGACGTCTGGGCACGGGATGACCACCCAGACACCGAAGCCCGAGGCCACCGTCGCCGGCACGCAGGACGGACTCTCCGGCGGCGCCGAGCCGCTGTTCCTCGTGATCGTCGGCAACGGCGTGTTCGCCACCGCCGCCTTGCCCCCGCAAGGCACCGCGGTGATCGGGCGCGCCGCCGATAGCGACGTGCGGATCGATGACATCTCGATCTCGCGGAACCACGCCGTGCTGCACCTCGGGGCCGAGCTCAAGGTCGCGGACAGCGACAGCGCGAACGGCACGTGGGTCCGCGACGAGCGGATTCCTTCCAACACGCCGGTCGAGATCAAGATCAACGAGGCGATCCGGATCGGCTCGGTCACCGTGATCATCCAGCGCCGCACCCACAAGCTCCGCACGCGCCGGCTGCGCACGCACGAGTACTTCGAGAATCGCGTCGAGGACGAGTGCGCCCGCTCGCAGCGCCACGGCTCGAGCTTCGTGCTCGTGCACATCGTCCTCGGCAGATCGATCCCGATCAACCGGATCGACGACACGCCGCCGGTCGCCGATGGGGTGCGGCGCAGTCGGCGCGCCGGCACCGACCACGAGCCCACGCCGCGCCCGCAGGACCCCGACGTGCTCGAGCTGCTCGCAGGCGTGCTGCGCGAGGGCGACGTGGTCGCGGAGTACGCACCCGGCGAGATCGAGATCCTGCTCCTCGACGCCGCACCCGAGTTGATGGCACGCGTGATCCGCCGGCTCGAAGCCGCGCTCGCCGCCGCGCATGTCGACGCCCGCCTCGGCTCGTCGTGGTATCCGCGCGACGGTCGCGAGCCCAGCACCCTGGCGGCCCGCGCTCGTAGTCGCGCGCATGGTGCCGGCGGCGAAGGTGAGGTCGGCTCGATCGTCGTGGCCGACGAGCGGATGACGGCGCTGCACGAGCTGGTCGGGCGCGTCGCCGCCGCCGACATCTCGGTGCTGCTGCAAGGCGAGACCGGCGTCGGCAAGGAGGTGAGCGCGGAGCGCAGCCCTCAGCTCTCGGCGCGCGCGACCCAGCCGTTCCTCCGCCTCAACTGCGCGGCGCTCACCGAGACGC